>JAFKKQ010000312.1 GCA_017304505.1 Hyphomicrobiales bacterium
CGGCGCTTCGGTCATCAAGGTGGAAAACCCTGAGCGGGGCGATCCGTTTCGCAGTTTCCGCGGCGGGCTCTATGGCGGTCATTTCATTGCCTACAACCGCGGTAAGCGAAGCCTGACACTCGACCTGCGTTCGGAGCAGGGCAAACAGGTTTTGCTTGAGTTGGTGCGTCGCAGCGATGTGCTGATCGACAACTTTCGCCAGGGCGTGCTCGATCGGCTTGGCGCGTCGAGCGCGGTGCTCATGAAGGAGAACCCGCGCCTTATCCATGCGTCGATTACCGGATTCGGTCCCGCTGGGCCTTATCGCAACCGGCCGGCCTACGATGCCGTGGCGCAATCCCTGAGCGGCATCGCCAGCCAATTCCTCGATCCGCAGGCTCCGCAGGTGCTGGGGCCGACGATTTCCGACAATGTCACCGGTTTCTACGCCGCTTATGCGATCCTCGGTGCGTTGTACGAACGTGAGAAGACCGGGAAAGGCGTTCGTATCGAAACCAACATGATGGAATCGACGATTGCCTTTGCTCCCGATGCCTTCGTCAATTTCAAACGCTATGGCACCAAGGTCGCGCCGGCGACCCGCGCCAGTGTTTCACAATCCTATGCATTCCGCTGTGCGGACGGGCGGCTGATCGCGTTGCATCTGTCATCGCAGCCGAAGTTCTGGGAAGGGCTTCTTGCCGCCACCGGTCGTCAGGATTTGGCCGATCATCAGGACTTTGCGACACGCGAGCGGCGTATCGCCAACTACAAGTCGCTGACGCAGGAACTGGCCAGGACCTTTGCAACGCAGTCGCGGGACGAATGGGCGCAACGCCTCGAGGCGCAGGACGTGCCGTTCGCCCCAGTTCTCGACGTAGAGGAGGTCATGGCCGATCCGCAGGTCGCGCACATGCAGACATTCCATCGCGTCGAGCATCCCCAAGAGGGGGAGGTGTGGGGCATCAACCCACCGGTTCACTTCGATGGTGAGCGACCGGGGAGGATGGTGGCGCCTCCGATTCTAGGCGAGCACACCGAAGAGATATTGAAAGAACTGGGCTTCGCCAGCAGGGCCAAGTCCTAAGCCGCTTTGGCATTTCGCCCGCGCTTTTCAAATCAGTCGACGTCACAAAAAAAGACCCCGCCCAGTCGGGCGGGGCCTTCGTGATCCGGCGTTGGGGATGCGTGAGTTGCCGGTCACTTCTTGCTTTGGTCTGTCAGCAGCGTGCCGAGCTTGAAGGCGCCGTAAACCGGCTTGTAGCTCTTGTTGTCGATGAACTGCGACAGGCCGGTCTTGTAGGACTGTTCGGGATCGTTCGCTTTGATTTCCGCGCCCTTGGCGGCGAGGTAATCGTAGGCTTGGCCGAAATCCATGTTGCGAACATGGCGGACCGCCTGCTTGGTCGCGCGCAGTACGGCCGGGCTTTTGAGCATCAGCTTTTGCGCCAGCTTTTCGGTCTCCGCGACCAGCTTGTCCTTGGGAACGGCGATGTTGGCCATGCCGACCCGCACCGCCTCGTTGCCGTCGAACGGCTCGCCGAGGCAGGCGTAATAAAGCGCGTGGCGGGGCAGGACAGAATCTGCCACCACCTTGGCGACCAGCGCGCCCGGCAGGATGCCCCAGTTCACCTCGGACAGCGAATAGGTCGCATCCTCGGCGGTTACGACGAAGTCGACTGCCAGAAGCTGCATGAAAGCGCCGCCGACGCAGTAGCCCTGGATCATCGCGATGGTCGGCTTGTCATAGTTGTAGAGCCGCTCCCAACGCCAACGGTTCGCGGTCTGCTGTGCGCGCTTGCGTGCGGCGGGATTGCCCTCGTTGGCGCGGAAGAACTCCTTGAGGTCCTGGCCGGCCGAGAAGTTGCCGCCGGCGCCGGTGATCACCACGACTTTGGTGTCCGGATCGGTTTCGAGGTGGGCCAGCGTCGCATCCATCTCTTCATGCAGCGCCGGGCTCATCGCGTTCCGCTTTTCGGGCCGGTTCATGTAGACCCAAGCGATTCCGTCGTTGTTCTTCTCGACCTTCACGTATTTCAGCGCTTCACTCATGTGTTGATCCTCTGTTCGAATTCGGTGGTTGAAACGCGCCGGGACGGCCCGTCGGGAAATCGGACGCGCCCCGGCGGACCGCTTAGTCGACGCTGATCTTCGCTTCTTCCACGATCGGCCGCAGCCGCTTGATTTCGTTTGCGGCGAGATCGCGCATGTCCTCGGGGGTGCCGCCGAGAATCCGCATTCCCAATGTCCTTGCGATGGTCTTCGCCTCGTCCGTCGCGAGATAGTCGTTCACGATCTTGTTGATCCGATCGACGATGGGGCGCGGCAGGTTCGCCGGGCCCATCAGGCCGAACCAGAGGCCGGAGGTGAGATCCGCAACGCCGGTTTCTTTCACCGTCGGAACGTCCGGCAACGCCTCGATCCGCTTGTCGGATGTCACGGCGAGCAGTTTCAGGCTCGTCGTCTGCGGAAAGAATCCCGGAAAACCGGCGTCGATCTGGCCGCCCATGACGTCGTTCACCAGCGGTGCCGTGCCGCGATAAGCAACGTGTGTGGCCTGGATGCCGGTATCGTGGCTGAACCATGCCGCGGCGATCTGCGAGGTTGTGCCGATGCCGGAATTGCCGAAGGTCATCTTGCCCTGGTGCTTCTTGGCGTATTCGACGAACTCTTTCAGGTTGTTCACGGGCAGTGTGGGCTTGGCGGCAATCACCTGCGGGATGAAACCAACCAACACGATCGGCGTCAGGTCCTTCTGGGGGTCATAGGCGAGCTTCTTATAGATCAGTTTGTTAAGCGCTGCCGGTCCCGACGAGGCGAACAGCAGCGAATAGCCGTCGGCAGCCGAACGGATGACCGCCATGGCCGCAAGGCCGCCGCCGGCGCCACCCTTGTTCTCGACGACCACATCCCCGGAGAGTTTCTTGCCGAGTTCGATGGCGATCTTACGCGCGACGCCATCGGTAACGCCACCGGCGGCAAAGGCCACCGTCAGCGTGATCGGCCGGGTCGGCCATTGCGCTGCCGCTGGAACCGCTGCCCCCGCGCTCAACAGCGTGGCGAAGATGCATCGGAGAATTGTTTTTCTCATCTTTCACTCCCGGTCATAGGCGCTCCGGTGGATTGGCGCCGTGGTATTGCCGCCCTCATGGATGTCCGGCGGGTCAGTGCGCTTCCGCCTGCGCTCTCGGAACAAGCCGGATATCGACCGCGCGCACGCCTTGGCCGATTTCCCGGACGATAAGCGGATTGATTTCGATGTCGCCCAGCCAATTCCGGTTTTCGAGAAAGATCTGGCCCAGGTTCAGCATGGCGGCCACGACAGCCTCCACGTCGCACGGCGGCTGACCGCGAAACGCACCGAGCAGAGCCTTGGCCCGCAACGACTGGAGCATGGCGCGCGCGCTCCTCTCGTCCACCGGTAGCAGGCTGATAGCCGTATCGCGTAACGCTTCGGCTTGGACGCCGCCCAGTCCGACCATCAAGAACGGTCCGTAAATGGGATCGGTCCGTGCGCCCAGGATCAGTTCGAGCCCGCGCACGATCTCCTGCACCAGGAATCCGTCGATCCTGGCAGCAGCATGGCTTTGGCGCAGGCGCGTGGTCATGGCGTCGGCCGCCGCCGCCACGTCTGCTGCACGGCGCAGCCCGAGTGCCACGCCGCCGACCTCGGTCTTATGCAATGCATCCGGCGAGACGATCTTCAACGCAACGGGAAACCCGATTTCTTCGGCGGCGCGCGCGGCTTCGGCCGCGGTGGTGACGAAGCGGCTGCGCGGCAGGGCGATCCCCCGCTGCTCGATCAGGTCGTTCATCGCGGCCGCCGAGAGAGGTGTGCTCGGCCGCGCCATCGGTGCAAGGGTCGGTGTGCCAAGCTTTCGGCTTTCGGCGAAGCGGATGAGACGCGCCGCCGCGCGAACCGTTTGCGGCATCCCTTGCAAGAACGGCATTCCGGCCTTGGCCTGGAATTGCAGCGCCTCGTCGGTTACGTTCTGCGCCGTCCGACTCCACGCCAGGACAGGCTTTTGCGTCGCGCTCGCCAGATCGGCGAAGCTGCTCGGGTCCTGGTTGTCAAATTTTGCGAACGGCAAGCTGCCTTGGATCAGAAGGGTTCCGACGTTGTCGTCAGCGGCGACGATTTTGCAAACATCGGCGAAGCGCTGATATTGGCGCGCCACTGTCGCGCCGACATCGAGCGGATTCTCGGCGGCAAGACCGGCATCGAGATGAGGCGCGAGCTTCGCGCGCGTGTCCTGAGAGAATGACGGAAGATCGACTCCAGCATCTTCCGCGTAATCGAGCATCAGTCCTTTGGACGAACCCGAAAACGTCACGATGCCGACGCCGCGATTGTCGGGCAGGCGTCCCGCTTGGAAAGCGAGGCATGTTTCGATCATGTCGTCGAGCGTGTCGCAGCGGATGATGCCATAGGCACGACACATCGCGTCAAACACGGCGTCGTCACCGGCCAGCGCTCCGGTGTGGCTCGCGGCGGCCTGCTTGCCTCTCGCGCTGCGGCCGCCCTTGACGATGACGATGGGCTTGCCCGCGCGCAATGCCTTGGCTGCCGACGCCATGAAGGCATCGGGCTTGCGAATGCCTTCAGCAAGACACGCGATGACACGGGTGTTTTCGTCCTCGACAAGGAAGTCGAGGTAATCCGCCATCGTCAGGTCGAGTTCGTTGCCGCTCGATACAGCGTAGGAAAAACCAAGGCCGCGAACCGTGGCCTGCTGAAGCCAATACTGGAACGTGCCGCCGGACTGAAAAACGATGCCGACGGAACCTTGTTGGATCGCTCTGACGCGCTCGGCCGGATAGAGCAGAAGCCGCTCGCGCAACGAAAGCGAACCCATACAGTTGGGACCGGATACGCGCAGGCCATAACGATCGCGAAGCTGGAGTAATGCTTGGGCACGTGCCGCGCCTTCGGCGTCGCCGCCTTCACCAAATTGTGCGGCGTAGATCAGCGCGCAACGCAAGCCGCTCTCTGCGGCTTCGGTCAGCGTATCGACCACGGCTGCACTTGGAATCACGCAAAGGCCAAGATCAACGGGCTCGCCGATGGCGGAAAAATTCGGATAGACCTTGCGGCCCCAAAGCTCCGTGCGTTTCGGATTGATGAGGAACAGTTTTGCGTCGGGCTGAGCGTATTCGATATTTTTGAACAGGCTCTGGGCCCAGCCGCCCCGGCTCGAGTCCGATGCTCCGATGATTGCGATCGACTTCGGTCGAAGCAAATGCTCCGCGTTGGATGGCAACTCGACTCTCCAAAACGAAAGTCCCGTCGAACCATGGACTCCGTTGGGAGGTTCCGAGAACGCGGGTGGCTGCTTTATGGCGGCCACTTTGGCAGCAGCATTGGCTGGGGCGCAAACGATTCAATTGATTGCGCGTATTAGAAAATCTAATAAGCATGTCGGGGCCGCACAAAAGCCGCAAGGAATTGAAGATGCGCAAGAATCTGCCGTCCATGTCGAGCCTCCAGGCATTCGAGGCCACAGGCCGACACCTGAGCTTAGGCTATGCTTGGCACCAAGCTGTTCTCCCGCGAGGGTAACTCGCTGTATCTGACGCCGATCGGAAAGGAATTCCTCGTTCCGGCACGCGCCGCGATTGTTCAGTTGGCGCAGGCAACCGATCATGCTGTCGAGCGCCAGCACGGCAATATGCTGTCGATTGGCTGCCTCGCCACATTTGCGATCCATGCCCTCATTCCGCGTTTGCGGGAGTTTCGCGCGATGTATCCGGATACGCTCCTCCGGATCCGCGCCTTCGCGCCGGGGGAAAGCCCGTTGGGCGCGCTGCTGGCAGGACGTGCGGCAAGCCTGTTGGCTTACGATTACGACGTTCTGATCCAGTTTGGCGCCGGGCCTTGGCCGGGCATGGTCAGCTACAAGCTGGCGGATGAAGATGTTTTTCCCGTTTGCAGCCCGATGCTGCAGCGGCGTTCGGCGCGGCTCAAAAGCCCAAAGGATCTCAAGGGTTATCCGATCATCCTGAATGCGCATCCGCTCACAGGTTACGATTATTGGCCGCTCTGGCTTGAGAAAGCCGGAGCACTAGGCGTGACCTTTGCGGAGGAAATTCACTGCGACCCGCTCTACAGCGCCATTCAGGCCGCTGTTGACGGACTCGGCGTCATGATGGGGCGTAGTTCGCTGGTTCAAGGCGAATTAAGCAGCGGGCGTCTGATCGAGCCGTTTTCTGTTCGTCTGCGGTCGCCGCTCAGTTATCAATTGGTTGTCCATCGCGACCGGGCATTCGCGCCGAAGATCGAGCAATTCTGCCAATGGGCGTTGAAAACATTCGGTGACTCGTGAGTGTGAACGCAAGCTCGAATGTGTTGCGAACATGAAGACCATCGCTTCTGTCGCTTGACAGAAAATCGGATTGACGGAAATAAGACCGCGCTATCCTGTGCGACGTGTGAACCAACTGACGCGCCGAATTGGCGATCAACTTTACGCAATTCATTGGAGCGAAGCATGGACTTCGAACTTCCGGAAGAACTGCAACTCATGAAGCGTCAGCTCCGTCGCTTCGTCGATCAGGAAATCATCCCGATCGAGCGGGACGCTTATGAGGGGCCGGACATGAAGCCCGATGTCCGGGCGAAGCTCGAAGCCAAGGCGAAAGAGATGGGCTACTGGCAC
>JAFKKQ010000313.1 GCA_017304505.1 Hyphomicrobiales bacterium
GATGTAGGTGCCATAGCTGTCGGCGGTGGCGGACGCCGCGATGGCGCCGGCGATGATCTCGCCCTGCACCAAGAGACTCCCGACCCGCGCGTCGATCAGGCCGGCACGGAACTGCGACAGATAGAGGATGCCGACGACAAGGGCGAGCAGGCCGGTGACGTTAAGGAAGACGATCCGGCGCGTGAGGCTCGAGAAACTCTGGCTGATGAAGAATTGCCAGGCGCGCTGGAACAGGCCACGCAACCCGCTCGCGCGATAAACGCCGGCCATGCGGTGCGGGAGGTTGGCGAACGGGCCAGGCCCCGGGTGTGCCGCGGGCTCGTCGGGACGTGGCGTCTCGACGGGATGTTGCGTTGTTTCGCCGGTTCGATCGAGCAATGGGGTCGCTGCCGTTTATCGTTTGCCCCTCGCGTGCCCCCTCAATGAACACCTTCAAGGCCACGGCCGGCACTCTAGAACACGACCGGTTCAGATGAAATCGGATCGTGCTCCAGAATCGCTACTGGGTCGCGTTTTCTGCGGCTAACCGGTTCCCACTTCGCCGGAAAACGCTCTGGCACAGCGCGGCTGCAATCGCCTCGGTCATAGTTCCTTGAAACGGTATCCGACCCCGTACAGCGTTTCGATCATGTCGAAATCGTTGTCGACGGATTTGAACTTCTTGCGCAGGCGCTTGATGTGGCTGTCGATGGTGCGGTCGTCGACGTAGACCTGATCGTCGTAGGCGGCATCCATCAGCGCATTGCGGCTCTTGACCACCCCGGAGCGCGCGGCGAGTGCCTGCAGGATCAGGAATTCGGTGACGGTGAGCGTGACCGGCTCGCCCTTCCAGGTGCAGGTGTGGCGCTCGGGATCCATGCGAAGCTGGCCGCGTTCCAAGGCTTTGACGTCAGGCTCCTTCGGCGCTGTGCCGTCCTTGGGGATGGCGCGGCGGAGCACGGATTTGACGCGCTCGACCAGGAGGCGTTGCGAGAACGGTTTGCGGATGAAATCGTCGGCGCCCATCTTGAGGCCGAACAACTCGTCGATCTCCTCATCCTTGGAGGTGAGGAAGATCACCGGCGTATCGGTTTTCTGCCGCAAGCGGCGCAGCAGTTCCATCCCATCCATGCGAGGCATCTTGATATCGAGGATGGCGAGGTCCGGCGGCGATGTCTTGAATCCTTCCAGCGCGGAAACGCCGTCGGTGTATGTCATGATCCGATAGCCCTCAGCTTCCAGCGCGATGGACACCGAGGTGAGGATGTTGCGGTCGTCGTCGACGAGAGCGATGGTCGGCATGAGCCTCTTGTTCCCCGTGACGGTTCAATCCCGCTGACTTTGAAGCCCCGAAAGCTGGGCCGAAATGTGACAAGCGTTCGACAAATGCGTGATTCGTCAATCCTTTGACGACACTAAACCCTCCCGCCCAGGGGTGCTACGGATGCCTCGAACGTCTTGCCGCCGGCTCCGATCCGGGCTGGAGTGGTGAGCGCCAGACTTGGGTGCATAGCCAGACTTGGGTGGATATATGAAGCCCGCCGCCGATTTCGACCCTAAATCCGCCGCCAAGCGGTTGATGCGCGAAGCGCGCTCGGGGGCGCTTGCGACGCTGATGGTCGGATCGGGCGATCCTTATTGCTCGCTGGTCAATGTTGCGGCTGCGGCCGACGGCTCCCCGTTGTTGTTGATCTCGCAACTCGCCGTGCACACTCGCAACATTGCCGCCGATGCGCGCGTCTCGCTGATGCTCGACGAACGCAAGGAGGGCGATCCGCTGCAGGGCGCGAGGGTGATGCTCGCCGGCCGCGCGGTGCGCACCGAGAGCACAGACGCGCGCCGGCGTTATCTCGCACAACAACCCGAGGCGGAGATGTTCGCCGGATTCAGCGATTTCGCGTTTTATGCGATCGAAGTCAGGGGCGCGCACCTTGTGGCCGGCTTCGGCCGGATCGTCGATCTTTCCGCCGCCGACCTCCTGACCGATCTGACCGGCGCGGATGCCCTCCTTGCCGCCGAGCCCGAGGCGGTCGCGCACATGAATGCAGATCACGCCGATACCTGCCGGCTCTATGCGACGAAACGGCTTGGGGCGCCGGATGGCGAATGGCGCTGCGTCGGCTGCGACCCCGAGGGTCTCGATCTGCAATGGCAACGCATGGCGTTACGTCTGCCGTTTCCGCAGCGTGTGACCACGCCCGCCACGCTGCGCACGGTGCTCAGGCAGATGGCGGAACAGGCACGAGGCGGTTAATCGGTTAACGCGCAAAAAAACCCCGAAGGCGCCCCTCGTATTGCAGCGCAACCGGAATGGCCGGCTCGATAGATCGAGCCGGAATCCGCATCCAAACGGCGTACCGCAATGGGTGAGGTGGGCCGTTGGTGCCTTGCGCGAGGCGGATTTATGGACTGGACTTGATGAGCGGTCTTGATTGCGGGTCTTGGCCATTGCTTTTGGCGATTGGTCTTGGCAGACGGCGCGATCCTGACTAAAAGTCGCGGCATATCGGGTTGATGGCGCCCAAAAACGCCCTGAAACGGCCGATATGGGACATTCTGGCTCAAATCCCGGCCGGATGCGTGAGGAGGACTTCCAGTGAAAGAGATCGGTCTGCGCAACGCCACCTTCGGCGCCGATAAGTTCGGCTTGAAGGACCTTGCCGAACTACGTTGGAATCTGACCGATGCTCCGCTGTACGAGTACGCAATCCGCAACGGCGAGGCTGCGATTGTCGCGGGCGGTGCGCTCTGCGCCGAAACCGGCCATCACACCGGCCGTTCGCCGAAGGACAAGCACACTGTTGTCGATGCGTTGACCGAAAACACCGTCTGGTGGGACGGCAACCGCAAGCAAAGCAAAGAGCATTTCGAGAATCTCTACCAGGACTTCCTGGCGCACGCGAAGGGCAAGTCGTTGTTCGCGCAGGACCTTTATGGCGGCGCGGACCCGAAATACCGGATCAAGGTCCGGGTCTTCACCGAACTCGCTTGGCACTCGCTGTTCATCCGCACGTTGCTCATTCGTCCGCAGGTCGCGGAACTGGCGAGCTTTATGCCGGAATTGACGATCATCGACATGCCGTCGTTCCGCCCCGACGCCAAGCGTCACGGCGGCCGCGAGGGCTCCGACACGATGGTCGCCATCGACTTCACCCGCAAGATCGTGCTGATCTGCGGCACGTCGTACGCGGGCGAGATGAAGAAAGCGGTGTTCACCACGCTGAACTTCTATCTGCCGGCGCAGGGCGTGATGCCGATGCATTGCTCGGCCAATGTCGGCAACGGCGGCGATTCCGCGCTGTTCTTCGGGCTGTCCGGCACGGGCAAGACCACGCTCTCCGCCGACCCCAACCGCACTCTGATCGGCGATGACGAGACCGGCTGGTCGCCTGACGGCATCTTCAATTTCGAAGGCGGCTGCTACGCCAAGACCATCAAGCTCTCGGCCGAGGCCGAGCCGCAAATCTGGGACGCCACCAATCGTTTCGGCGCGGTGCTGGAAAACGTGACGTTCGACCCGCTGACGCGCATTCCGGATTACGATAATGCGAGCAAGACCGAGAACACCCGCTCGGCCTATCCGCTGGAGTCGATCCCGAACGCTTCGCGCACCGGCATGGCCGGCCATCCGAAGAACATCATCTTCCTGACCGCGGATGCGTTCGGCGTCATGCCGCCGATCGCCAAGCTCACGCCGGCGCAGGCGATGTATCACTTCCTCTCGGGTTATACCGCGAAGGTGGCCGGCACCGAGAAGGGTTTGGTCGGCGTGCAGCCGGAGTTCTCGACTTGCTTCGGCGCGCCGTTCCTGCCGCGTCCGCCTGCGGAATACGGCCGGCTGCTCCGCGACTACATCGCCAAACACAAGGTCGATTGCTGGCTGGTCAATTCCGGCTGGACCGGCGGCATCTATGGCGTCGGCAGTCGCATGCCGATCAAGGTGACCCGCGCGCTGGTCACCGGTGCGCTCGACGGCTCGCTCAAGAGCGTCGAGTATCACACCGATCGGTATTTCGGCTTCGCTGTGCCGACGGCGGTGGCCGGCATTGAGACCGACCTTCTCTTTCCGGAGCGGACCTGGGCCGACAAGAAGGCGTTCGACGAGACCGCGCGCAAACTCGTCGGCATGTTCCAGCAGAATTTCACCAAGTACGAGCAGACCGTGGATGCCGAGGTTCGCGCTGCGGCGCCTGAAGTTCGCCTCGCGGCGGAGTAGCCACTGCTGTGAAGCGAGCAAGGAGGGGGCGGTGCTGGCGCCGCCCCTTTTGCTTTGGTGCGGCGCTATCCGGTTTCGGCGCGATTGCAGCTTCTTGATTATCTGGCCGGCGGGGTTTCCGGAAACTCGGCGGAGATCATTTCCAGGTTGACCACGCGGTTGCGCACCGCGCGCCAATAGCCCATCCGTGCCGTCGGCAATGCCGCATCGCCATAGAGGTCGTTGACGTCCTTGCGGAACCGGGTGACGTAGCGCTCGCCCAGCTTGTCACGAAGGTAGATTTCCGATCGTTGCGCCCATTCGTCGGCCGGCCGGGTCGGCAGATCGCGCTGCATGTCCTTGATCTGGCCGAGCAGCGTGCGTCCCTCCAGGATGAAGTTCTCGAGCTGCTCGCGGATCTGGCTGCGCTCCACCTGCTGCCGCTCGGCCTGTGCGTGGGTGGAATATTCGGAGTAGGCGGTGGCGCCGACAGCCACCGCGCCCAACGCCAGCGCGATCATGGCGATGCGCCACTTGGCGGTCGACCGCCGCACCGGAAGCAGCGCGATGACAACGGCCAGCAGGCCATTGATGACCACAAGGGCCGGTGTGACAAAGGCAAAATAGTCTCGCCACATACCGCAAAAATTCCACAGCGCTAAGGGGTAGGGCCTCGACCGTAGCACCGGCTGCAACCGTGCCTCAATGCGACACAGGCTGCAACACAGTGCAAAAATGTTTGTGATGAAAAAAGGGGCGGCTCTGCCGCCCCTACCATTTTGAATGATTCGGCTCTTCAACCGCCGGATTGCGCGGTGTTGCGACCAAGCCGATTGAATGTCGCTTTCTGTTCGTCGCTGAGCGAGGCATAGAAGTCTTCGAGCGACGGGCGAACGGCATTGGCGGCTTCGATCATGGCCTCAAGCCGTTTCTGCATGACCTCAAGACGGCCCACCGGCGTCTGCGCGTGCGTGTTGGGGCACGCGCTCTGCAGGTCGTCCACCGCTTTTTGCATGGCTTCGTCCAGCCGTTCGAGTGCGGCGTATTGCTGATCGTTCGGTTGCACGGCCTGTTCGATCCGCTCGGTCGCAAGTCCGGAAAGGCCGGCTTTTTCGCCGCTGCAACCGGCCTCTTGGTCCGCTGTCTCGCCTTGTTTCGCAGCCCTTGTCCGCTGCGGGAGCTTCGGGCCGATCTCGTTGAATCGTGCCTTCTGTTCGTCGTTCAGCGATTCGTAGAGCGCGGTTAGCGGCGGCCGCACGGTCTTCACCGTATCGAGGGTCGCCTGCAGCCGCCGGGTCATGGCTTGCAA
>JAFKKQ010000170.1:0-7260 GCA_017304505.1 Hyphomicrobiales bacterium
TGCCGGTCGTGATACGGCAACCGGTTCAGCGCGGCCGCATCGTCCGCGTCCAGCGCCGAATGGGCCTGCAGTTTTTGGCGAAGAACCACGTGCATGCCGGCGCCATCCGAACTCCCGAGGTGGACATTCGGAAAGCCAACTCACAGCGGGCGGCGAACGTTTCCTGCCTTACCAATTTTATTGTGTCATTTTTTATTGTGCGAACGCCGCACGCGCGCAAGCCAAGCAAGCTTTGGGTCAAGCCTTGGGAGACGCGCCTTGAGCCCGACAACCCAGGGCCTGATCGTTCTTGTCGTGACACTGGTCGTGTTGCTCTCGGGCGCGCCGGTCGCGTTCGGGCTCGGGGCCATCGCCATTGCGTTCCTGGTGATTTTCCAGGGTTTCGATTCCTTGGCCGTGGTTGCGGAGACGTTCTACACGGGCCTGCAGGACTTCACGCTGGTGTCGATCCCGATGTTTGTGATGATGGGTGCGGCGATTGGCTCGTCGCCGGCCGGCAAGGACCTCTACGAGGCGCTCGACCGCTGGCTTTATCGGGTGCGCGGCGGTCTCGTGATTTCCAACCTCGGCGCCTGCGCCATCTTTGCCGCGCTCACCGGCTCGTCGCCGGCGTGCTGCGCCGCCATCGGCAAGATGGGCATCCCCGAAATGCGCCGTCGCGGCTACCCCGACGACGTTGCCACCGGCTCGATCTGCGCCGGAGGGACGCTTGGCATCCTCATCCCACCGTCGATCACCTTAATCCTCTACGGCATTGCCACCGAGACGTCGATCGGCCGGCTGTTCCTCGCCGGCGTCATGCCGGGGCTGATGCTGACCGGCCTGTTCATACTGTGGACGATCTTCATCCTGACCAAGCGCGGCTTCCGCTCGCATGCCGTCGATTTTCGCTATTCGTGGAAAGAGAAATTCCAGTCGATACCGAAGATCGCGCCATTCATCGCCATCATCGTCGGCGTGATGTACGTGCTCTACGGCGGCGTGGCGACGCCGTCGGAAGCCGCAGGCGTGGGAGCCGCGCTTTGCGTGGTGCTGGCCATCGTCATCTATCGCATGTGGTCGCCCGACAAGTGGTGGCTCATCCTGCGCGACACCACGCGCGAATCGGTGATGATCCTGATGATCATCGCCGCCGCCGTGCTGTTCGGCTACATGCTGACGTCGCTCTACCTCACCCAGACGCTGGCGCAGGGCATCGCCGAGATGCACGTCAACAAATGGGTGCTGATGCTGCTCATCAATCTGTTCCTGCTGGTGAGCGGCTTCTTTATTCCGCCTGCGGCGATCATTTTGATGACATCGCCGATCCTGCTGCCGATCATCACCGCTGCCGGATTCGATCCAGTCTGGTTCGGCGTGGTCATGACCATCAACATGGAAATCGGGCTGATCCATCCGCCGGTCGGGCTTAACATCTATATCGTCAACTCGATCGCGCCCGACGTTCCGGTCACTCGCGTGATGTGGGGGACCATTCCCTATGTCCTGTGCATGATGCTGGCGATCGTGATCCTGTGTTTCTTCCCCGAGATCGCGACCTGGCTGCCGGATCATCTGATGGGGGCGGTGCATAAGTAGCCATACTCGGCGCGTTGCCGCGCGATCGTGACCACCGGATGTTCACGCGGGAACGGCCGCGTTATGCTGGCGGCGCCTGCGTTCCGCCCGGCCGGAGATCGACCTCATGATTCTTCTATCGAATGGTGGCACGAACATTCAGCGTGCCGGCGCCGCCTCCGACACCATCCTGGTCGGCACGGCCGATGGCATCGCCCTGTTGGCGAAATCCGAACGAGGCTGGACCGTCAAGCACCGCGCGCTGCAGGGTGTGTTCGTCAGCGGCGTCACGGCACTCGATGACGGCACGTTGTTCGCGTCGACGCGCGGGGTCGGCATGGCGCGCAGCGACGACGGCGGCGTCAAGTGGACCTGGATCAACGATGGTCTGGCGCATCATGAATTCTGGTCGTGCCGCGCCGGCAAGCTGCAGGGTCGTGATGCGGTCTTTGCCGGAGCGTTGCCGGCGCATCTCTACGTCAGCGAGGACAAGGGGCGGTCGTGGCGCGAGTTGACCGCGCTGCGGGAGGCCAAGACCGTGTCCCGGTGGACGTTTCCGGCGCCGCCACGGATCGGGCACATCAAGGACGTCGTGATCGACGGCGATCGCTTATGGGTCGGAGTCGAGATCGGCTCGCTGCAAGTCTCCAGCGATTTCGGCAAAAGTTTCACCGAACTGGCCGTCGATCCCGATCCGCAGGAGTGCGATATCCATCGCGTCCTGGTGCATCCGGCCAGGCCCAATCGCATCGTCGTCGTCAACGGAATCGTCGGCATGATGGTGAGCGAGGACGGCGGCGCGACCTTTCAGCGGATGAAAATGCCCGCCGAGGCCGATTATCCGGACGCGGTGGTGATCCACCCCGACGAGCCCGATCTCATGTTCATGTCGGCCGGCGTGGGCTGGCCGGTGCATTGGTATGCGCTCGGCCGCGCCCGCGGCAAGATTTTCCGCAGCCGCGACGCCGGCAAGACGTGGGAGCGGCTGCTCGGCGGCCTGCCGAACGGTCAGCGCGCGCTGTTCGGCGCGCTGACCATCGAGGCGCGGCCGGACGGCTATTCGCTCTACGCCGCCGACACCGACGGGCAGGTGTTCGAGAGCACCGACGGTGGCGAGAGATGGACGATCATTGCCGACGTGCCGCCGGTGTCGAAGGCCGACTTCTACAAGGGCTTGGCGCGCGATCGGCCAAGGCTCGCCAACGTGGACGACATCGTCGCCAACCCTGCGGCGACGAAGCGATGGGAAGAAGCGGGGAAGGCGGTCTAGCCTTCAGATCAGCCTTCGCCGATCTCCTTCAAGATCTCGGCTGTGTGCTCCCCCAGCCGCGGGGCGGGGTGCTCGGCGGCCATCGGCTGTTCGTCCACCATGATCGGCGTGCGGATGCCCGGGATCGTGCCGTTCTTGGCGAAAGCACTCGGCAGGTCGAGCTTCATGCCGCGATATTTGACGTGCGGATCGTCGAACACGTGATCGAGGTTGTTGATCGGCCCGGCCGGAACGCCGACCGCTTCGAGCTTGTCGGCCAGATCCTGCATCTTGAATTTCATCGTCAGCGCGGTGAGCTTGCCGACCAGTTCGGCACGGTTGGCAAGCCGTGATTTGTTGTCGATGTAGGCCGGGTCTTTCGCCAGCCCTGGCGCGCCCAGAACGGTGCAAAGCTTCTGATACTGGCTGTCGTTGCCGGTGGCGATGATGATGTAGCCGTCGGCCACCGAGAACACCTGATAAGGCACAATGTTTGGGTGGGCGTTGCCGATGCGCTGCGGCACCTTCCCGGAGGCAAGGAAGTTCAGCCCCTGATTGGCGAGCACGCCGACCGTGGTGTCGACCAGCGCGGTATCGACATAACCGCCTTTGCCGGTGCGCTCGCGCCGTGCCAACGCCGCAAGAATGCCGATCACCGCATAGGTTCCGGTCATGATGTCGGACACCGGCACGCCGGCTCGCGTGGGTTCGCCGTCGGCCGTACCGGTCAGGCTCATGAAACCGCCGAGACCTTGCGCCATCAGGTCATAGCCCGCGCGCTTGGCATATGGCCCGCTCTGGCCGAAGCCGGTGACCGAGCAATAGACCAACCGCGGGCAATCCGGCGCGAGGCTCTTGTAGTCGAGTCCGAACTTGACGAGCCCGCCGACCTTGAAGTTCTCGATCAGCACATCGGAACGCGCCGCGAGCTTCTTGACGATGCGCCTGCCGTCCTCGCTCTCGAAGTCGGCCTCGATCGAGCGCTTGCCGCGGTTGGCGGCGTGAAAATAGGCCGCGCCGAGGTGGTTGCCGTCCTTGCCTTCGATGAAGGGTGGGCCCCAGGCGCGGGTATCGTCGCCGGTCTTGCTGCGCTCGACCTTGATCACGTCGGCGCCGAGGTCGGCCAGGATCTGCCCGGCCCACGGCCCCGCCAGGATGCGGGCAAGCTCCAGCACTCGTACTCCAGCCAATGGACCCGGCATGACAACTCCCTCGCGCAGCAGCAATTCGGATATGACGGGGAACCTCTGGCGCGCCGGGGCGCTTTTGTCCAGGGTTCCTGATGACGAGGCTCCGGGGCGGGGGTGAGGCCCCTCTTGAACGGTCGTTATTCCTTCAACATTTTCGGTAACATTGCCGCTCAAGAGAGAGGAAGCTCTCAGACATGAACACGTCCTTTTTCGGCGAGATGCTCAACAGCATCACGGAGCGCGGCCGGGCCCTGATCGACCGCGCCCGCGACCGCCGCGGCGGGGCGGCGGCGCGCTCCGAAACGCTGGCCGAACTGTGCGAGGAACTGCTGTCGGTCCGCGGCGAGGCGTCAGGGGTGGCGCTGGCCGGCGACATTCTGGCCAAATACGCCGAGTTGACCGTCGGGCCGCGTATCGCATTCTTCGAGGCACTGGCGGAGCGGTTCGGTCCCGATCGGGAGGCGCTTGAGGCCGCGATTGCGGCGTGGCAGGCCGAGCCGTCGGACAAGACAGCGGCGGAGGTCCATATCGCGGCGGAGCCCCGCCGGCAGGAGTTGCTGCGCCGGCTCAATCTCGCGCCGGCCGGGACGGCGGCGCTGGTGCGCATGCGCGAGCAGCTTCTCGACGCCTTGGGTCATCGTAAAGACCTTACCGACGTCGACGCCGACTTCGTCCATCTGTTCTCGTCCTGGTTCAACCGCGGTTTCCTGGTGCTGCGCCGGATTGATTGGGCGACGCCGGCGATGATCCTGGAAAAGATCATCCGCTATGAGGCGGTGCATCGCATTCATAGCTGGGAGGATTTGCGGCGGCGCATCGATCCGCCGGACCGCCGCTGCTATGCCTTTTTTCACCCGGCGCTGGTCGACGAGCCGTTGATTTTTGTCGAGGTCGCGTTGTCGCGTGACATTCCAGGCGCGATCGCGCCGATCTTGTCGGCGGAACGCGACACCAGCGACGGCGAGAAGTTCGCGACAGCGACGTTCTATTCGATTTCAAACTGCCAGCGGGGGCTCACCGGTGTGTCGTTCGGCAATTTCCTGATCAAACAGGTGGTGCAGGAAATCTCGCGTGAGAATCCGCGGCTGAAAACCTTTGTCACCCTGTCGCCTGTGCCCAACTTCGCTCGCTGGCTGGATCGTGAGCGCAAGTCCGACAGCCCCGTGGGGCTGACGGCTGAGGATAAGGCAACGTTGGAAGGACTCGATCACGCAGGCTGGTGGCAGGCGCCGGAAACGCGCGACCCGATGCAGGAGCCGCTTTTGCGTGCGGCGGCGTGGTATTTTTTGCATGCCAAAAATCGCCGCGGCCTGCCGGCCGATTCCGTGGCGCGGTTTCATCTGGGCAACGGCGCGCGGCTCGAGCGCATCAACTGGCTCGGCGATGACAGCGCTCGCGGCATCGAGCAATCCTATGGGCTGATGGTCAACTATCTCTACGATCTCGAGGACATCGAGAAGAATCACGAAGCCCAGAGGGTCGTGGTGTCCAATGCGGTCCGTCGCCTGCAGCGCGGACCGGCGCCCGCCGAACTCGTGCCCGCGGCCCTATCGGGATAACCGTTCAGATTTGGACTTTTCTTCCTGTCCGGCGGGCCTCATGTTCATGTTCATGGGCGCGGGCGAAGCCGGATATCGCGAGGCGTTTGGTGCTTCGAGACGCCTGGAGGCGGGAAGACATGGAGGCGGAAGACATGAAAGAGGTTGCGAGTTATGGATGAATCGCTTGTTTCCACTGCCGTCCTGGACCGATTGTTCCGTGTCGCGCGCAGCTTCAACGATTTCACCGACCGGCCGGTGACGGACGACGAACTGCATACGCTTTACGACCTGGCAAAATGGGGGCCGACCACGGCGAACTCGCAGCCGCAGCGCATCTTGTTCCTGCGTAGCGCCGAGGCGAAGGATCGATTGCAGCCGGCGCTGTCCTCGCAGAACAAGAAGAAGGTCCTCGGCGCGCCGGTGGTGGCGATCCTGGCTTACGACATGCGCTTCTTCGAACACCTGCCGCGGATGTATCACAATCCCGCGGCGCGAAGCTGGTACGAGACCACGCCGGAGCAGATTCGCACCACGGCGTTCCGCAACGCCACCCTGCAAGGCGCTTACTTGATGCTGGCGGCGCGCGCGATCGGCCTCGATTGCGGGCCGATGTCCGGTTTCAAGAACGACGTGGTGGACGCCGAGTTTTTCCCCGACGGACAGTTCAAATCGAATTTTCTCTGCTGCCTGGGGCACGGCGACCCGTCGACGCTGCTGCCGCGCGGCGACCGTTTTGCCTTCGACGAGATTTGCAGAATTATTTAGGGACTACGATTGGCCGTAGACCGGGATCACGCCGCCTCGGGTGACGGCATTGTCGGGCGAGGCGAGGAACGCAATCGTCGCCGCCACCTCGTCCACCTTGGGCCACGCCGAATGATCGGCTTTGGGCATGGCCTTGCGGTTGGCCGGCGTATCCATGATCGATGGCGCTACGGCGTTCACCAGGATGCCGTTCTTGGCAACCTCCTCGGCGAGTGCTGCGGTCAGCGCCGCAACCGCCGCCTTGCTGGCGGCATAGGCCGTCATCCCCGCCCCGGTGCGCCATTCCAGCGCCGGGCGGGCGGTGACATTGACGATGCGCCCACCGCGGCCGGTTCGGGCGATGGCCTTCACCGCCGCGCGGCAGCACAGGAAACAGCTCACGAAATTGGTGTCGAGTTGGCCCATGAGAGTGGCCTTGTCGGTCCCGCCGACCGGCGCCGCCGCGAAGCCGCCGGCGAGATGGATCGACGCCCATAGTTCCGGCACGCTTTCATAGAGCTGTGCAACCGCCGTTTCGTCGCGGGCGCTGCGCAGACGCCTCGGCCTCGCGGCGATAGGGCACGTGGCAGTGCGCGCCGGCCGCGGTGAGGAGGTCAACGACGGCGCGGCCGAGCGCGCCGGTGCCGCCGCTCACCACCACATGCCGTTCACGGAAATCCATCGTCATCCCCGTCCTCGCTTGGCCCGTGTCGGCAGCACCTGATATTCGAGCCAGTTGGCGATCTCGCCGGTCCGCAATTTTTTGTCCAGGACGTTCCTGCTGATGCCGTAACGCCAGGACAGGCGCTTCTCGCCGGGGTTGCGGTCGAGCATGTCGAGGTCGCCGGCGAAGGTCGCGATCTCCTTGCTGTCGAGGAAAAAGCCTTCGGCGATCAGGCGGAGCCCGATGCGGCGCACGATCGCCGCAATTTCCCGGAGCGGATATTCCGGGTGATATTGTACACCCCAGGCCACCGCG
>JAFKKQ010000170.1:7307-7799 GCA_017304505.1 Hyphomicrobiales bacterium
CGTTGAAGACCTCGGGCTTGCCGATATACATCGGATGTTTGCGGCCGTCCTCGGTGAGCTTGATGCGTCGTCCGAAGCCGATTTCGCGGCCCTTGGGATTCTTGCGTACAACACCGCCGGCTGCGACCGTGAGCACCTGCAGGCCCCAGCAGCTTCCGAACACCGGCGTGCCGGCGGCAAGGACGGCGCGCGCCAATTCGATCTGCCGCGTCACCGCCGGGCCGTTGTCGTAGACGTGCAGGCCGGAGCCGGTGATGGCGACGCCGTCGTAACCTTCGAGCGCCCCGCCGTTTGGCAGGTTCGCACCCTCGTCACCCGGAAAGCAGATGTCGATCACGGCGGCGGGCAACAGGCTCTGCAGCAGCTCGGCGTAGCCTTTGCTCGCTACAGTTCCGCCGGCAGCCACGTGCTCGGCACGGGTTTCCGGCGAATTTCCTTCCATCACGAGTAATCGGGGAGCAGGCATGCGATTTCAAATGGCCGGCACGCGCC
>JAFKKQ010000546.1 GCA_017304505.1 Hyphomicrobiales bacterium
TGTGCGAAACGACAAAGCTGATATTGCAATCGACAGAGTTAAATCGAAGAGGAGAAGAAATACGATGCACAAGTTTCTTATTACGGCTGCCGCCGGCGTCGCGATCATTGCGGCCGGTTCGCTGACATCCTCTCGCGCCGATGCGATGCCTCTTGGGCTGCCGGCGGGTGCAGTGGACCAAATCGATATGGCCACCCCGCTTGCGCTGTGCTTCTATATCGACGGCTGGAACGGCCCCGGCATGTACCAGTGCGGCTATCGCTGGCGCCGCGGCTACGGCTGGCACGGCCGGCGTCATGCTCCGCCGCCGCGCGTGTACCGTCATCACGGGCCTCGGCACGGACACAGCCATCGCCCCAGTCGTCCTTCCCACCACCGGCACTGACCGACGACCGCGCACCGCGCGGCTGCGTTGACAACGCCCCGGCCACCGTCAGCGGTGGTCGGGGTTTTGTTTGTGCGGATGGGCGGGCTATCCGGCACCGCCGCGATTGCGGTATGGAATGCACGGGCGACGCCAGCGGCGAAGCCGGCGTCAGTCTTCTATCGACATTCCATCGCCGAGCCATCCCATGCATGACATCCTGATCCGCGGCGGTCTTCTTTACGACGGCTCCGGCCGCGCCGGCGTGCCGGCCGATCTCGCCATCGACGGCGGCACGATTGCGATGATCGGACCGCACGGCAACGCGTCGGCAAAAAAGACGATCGACGCCACGGGGCTCGCGGTCGCGCCGGGCTTCCCCAAGGCGGAAAGCAAGGTGCGCCAGGGCGTCACCACCGAGATCATCGGCCATTGCGGGTTTTCCGTCGCGCCCGCCTTGCCCGGCAAGGTGGAATTGCTGAAGGATTATCTGTCGCCGTCGGCACCGTGGACGCCGTTCCGCGAACTGACCTTTCCGCAATACCTCGACACGTTCCCGGCCACGTCGGTGAATGCCGGCATGCTGGTCGGTCACAACACGTTGCGGCTGATGGTCATGGGCATGGAGAGCCGCGCACCGACCGCAGCCGAGATGGATGCGATGATCGCGTTGCTGGAGGCGGGGCTGAACGCCGGCGCGCTCGGACTATCGTCGGGCCTGTTCACGCCGCCCGGTTCGTATGCGACGGCCCAGGAGATGCAAGCGTTCGGCCATGTGCTCAAGCGCCACAACGCCGCCTACTTCACGCACCTGCGCGACGAGTCCGACAAGGTGCTCGAGGCCGTGCAGGAGGCCATCGACATGGCCGCGCAATGCGGGGTGCATGTCGAGATCGTGCACTTCAAATGCTCGGGCACCAACAACTGGGGCAAGGCCAAGACCGCGCTGCAGATGATCGCCGACGCCAAGGCGCGCGGCTCCGACATCGACTGCGACTCCTACCCTTACGCCGCAGGCTCCAACCCGCTGAAGAACCTCTTGCCGCAATGGGTGCAGTCGGGCGGCGTGCCGGCGATGCTGGAGCGCGTCCAGCACGCCGACGTGCGCGCCCGCATCCGCGACGACATCGCCCGCGACGGGCTGAACAATTGGGGCCGCATCCCGTCGTGGGACTGCGTGCAGATTTCGATCTCGCCGCACCTGCCGCAATACGCCGGCCGCACCATCAAATCGCT
>JAFKKQ010000171.1 GCA_017304505.1 Hyphomicrobiales bacterium
CCGCCAGCGGCTCGACCGGATGGATGTGATAGTCCGCCACCGGCGCGACCTCGCCGCGAAGCTGGGATTCGTAGAAATACGCGATCTGGTCCGCGCGGGCGTTGAACAGGTTCAGCGCGTCGAGTTGCACGCGCCAGCCGTTGTCCCAGCGGTAGCCGACGCGCGCGTTCACCAGCGTCGTCGCCGAGGCGCGGGCGCTGTTGTCCTCGATCAGCGGGCGCGGGCCGAAATAGCGCAGCTTCGCAGCGCCGAACCAGCCGGTCTTCTCGCCGAGCGTCACGCCCGCCGAAGCGACCATGCCCGGCGCGCCCGGGATGAAATTGCCGGCCGGATCGAAATCGGAAAAGCGTGCGTGGGTATAGGCAAAATCCAGGTCGAAGCCGAGCCACGAATTAACCCGGTACCGATTGGTCCACTCGACACCGATCCGGCGGCTTGGCCGGCTCGCTTCGGTCGTCCCGGCATCGCCGACGAACAGAATCTCGGAATCGTAATCCAGAACGAACAGCGCCAGCGAACTGTCCAGCCCGTCGATCGCCTTGGTCCGCACGCCGGCCTCCGCGCCCTTCGAACGCACCAGGAGCGGCACCCGCTGCAGCGGCGTCACCTTGTCGCTCGGATCGACCGCGATGGTCGCACCGCGCGCGTCGTTGGAGTGGAAACCGTACCCGGCGTTGAGGAACAGTTCGGTCTTGTGGAACGGGCCAAAGATCAGGCTCGCCTTCGGGCTCATCATGGCGGCGTCGGTGTTGCCGGAATTCGCCGGCGTATCGCTGGCCACATGGGCCTGGAAATAATCGCCCCGGACACCGATCACGCTCCGCATCCAATCGGTCCAGCGCGTGGTGTTCTGCGCATAGACACCGATACTCGATTCCTGCACCCGGTCGTCGCGCACCGTCGAGAGCGTCATCCGCTGCATCGTCTTGAACAGGCCGAGCGCAATGTCGTCGCGGCGAGCCTGGACACCGAACATGGTCTCGGTATCGAACGCGCCGAGATGGCCTTTGACGGTGTGGCTCACATTGGCGCCCATGACCGTGCGGCGGTCGAGTTGGCTGAACTGATCGCCGTTCACAGGATCGTCGAGGAAATAAGTGAAATTGTTGAATAGCCGCAGATCCTGCCGGATGATGAAGACTTCGGCCTGCGTCCGCGCATCGCCTTCGGTGTGCGTCCAGCGCCCGGACAGGCTGTAGCGGCTCGAATTGCCGCCATCGGTCGGATCGAGCGTGCCGAAGCGGTCGATCAGGCCGCTGTCGATCGCGCGCTGCGCCACCTGGTCGGTCGAATTCCATTTGTTGGAATAGGCAAGGCCCAGGATCGAGAAGCCGTTGTCGGCGTTGCCCTGGCTATAGCGCAACAGCCCGTTGAACTTGCGCATGTCATCGGGCACTGCCCAGGGGCCGTTATAAGTGTTCGCCTCGAAGGCGGCGAGCAGATTACCCTCACCCACCGCGCCGGACTTGGCCGCGAGCAGGCGGCGATAGCCGAAGCTGCCGGCCGTCAATTGGGCGAAGCCCTGCGCCAGAGTGTTGAGATAATCGATGTGGACCGCCCCCGCCGACGAGAAGTCGCCCTCATCGGCAAAATACGGTCCCTTGCGCACACGCACCGAACCGATCAACTCCGGAATGAGGAAATTCAAATCGGCGTAGCCCTGGCCGTGGCCGTGCGTGCGCATGTTCACCGGCATGCCGTCCACGGTGATGGCGAGGTCGGTGCCGTGGTCGAGATTGAAGCCGCGCAGGAAATATTGGTTCGCCTTGCCCTCGCCGCTGTGCTGCGTAACGATCAATCCCGGCACCGCCGCTTCCAGAGCTTCGCCCGGGCGGGTGACCGGCGTCTCGTTGACCTGATCGCCGGAAACGATTTGTTCGCTCGCGGCTTCGATCGGTGCGGTCTGGCGCGGCTGCGCAGCGATGTTGACGATCTCGGGAAGCTGGAGCGTCTGCGCCTTGGCAGGAGTTGCGGCCAAAGGCGTGACGGCCGCAAGCGCGGCCGCAAAAGTCGCTAAAGCCGCCCCGTCACGCAAATGCCCGACCCCCAGCCGCCCAAAGCCGCCAGCAATCCTGCAGAACGCGGTATGACGTTGTCAATAATTCTGCATATCCGCCCTCGGCACCGTCGCCGCCGTGGCCTGACGGCGGCAAGGATCACAATCGGCTATAGTGGCGGCACAGAGCGGCGGAGGCATTCATGCAGCGTGTGACGGTGACACTTGACGATGACCTGATGGCGGACCTCGACCGCATCATCGCGGCGCGCGGATACCAGAACCGCTCCGAAGCGGTCCGCGACCTGGCGCGCACCGGCCTCGCGCAGGCCGCGGGCGAAGTGGCGGGCACGCGAAGCTGCGTGGCGACGCTGATGTACGTCTACGATCACGAGGCCCGCGAGTTGCCCAAGCGCCTCACCCGCGGCTTCCACCGACACCACGACCTTTCGCTTGCCACGCTGCATGTCCACCTCGACGAGGAAAGCTGCCTCGAAGTGACCGTGCTCAAGGGGCACGGCAACGAGGTGCAGTCCTTCGCCAACGGCGTGATCGCCGAACGCGGCGTCCGTCACGGCCACGTCGTCTATATTCCGGCGCCCGAGCCGGCCGCGCATTCGCACGGCCACGGTCACAGCCACGCCCGCGGCCGCCGCCGCAGGCGTGCGGCTTGATCCGGCGCCGCCTTAACGATCCCTTAAGCGCAATTCCTAACGCAAGCTTAACGCTGCCCGCGCACTGTGCCTCGAAACGGCACAGTTGCGTTCGGAGCGTTGCCATGACCATGCGTGTCCTCATCGTCGACGACGATCCGGTGCAGCGGCGCCTGCTCGACAACATGGTGCGCAAGTTCGGTCATGAGCCCGTGCTCGCGGAAAGTGGCGATCAGGCCCTGGCATTGCTCGGGGGCGGAGAGCGCTTCGACTGCGTCGTGCTCGATCTCGTCATGCCGGACCTCGACGGCCTCGGCGTGCTGGCGCGGATGCGCGAGATCGGCAGCACCGTGCCGGTGATCGTGCAGACCGCACATGGCGGCATCGACAATGTGGTGTCGGTCATGCGCGCCGGAGCGGTCGATTTCGTGGTCAAGCCGGTCGGCGCCGAGCGGCTGCAAGTCTCCATCGCCAATGCGCTTGAAAAAAGCGCGCTGGAAAACGAGCTCGGCCGCATCAAGCGCGGCCGGTCCGGCACGCTGTCATTCAAGGACATCGTCACGCGAAGCCCGCGAATGCTGGATGTGCTGCGCACCGCGGCAAAGGCAACGGCCTCCGCCATCCCGGTGCTGATCGAAGGCGAGTCAGGCGCCGGCAAGGAACTGGTTGCGCGCGCCATCCACGGCCAGAGCGGACGGCGCGCCAAGCCGTTCGTCGCCGTCAATTGCGGCGCGATCCCCGAGCACCTGGTCGAATCCATCCTGTTCGGTCATGAGAAGGGCGCCTTCACCGGCGCAACCGAACGCCACATCGGCAAGTTCGTCGAGGCATCGGGCGGCACGCTGTTCCTCGACGAGGTCGGCGAGCTGCCGCTGGCCGCGCAGGTCAAGCTGCTTCGCGCGGTCCAGGACGGCGAGGTCGAACCGGTCGGCGGGCGGCGGCCGGTGCCGGTCGACGTGCGGCTGATCTCGGCCACCAACCGCAACCTGATCGCGGATGTCAGAAGCGGCCGCTTTCGCGAAGATCTGTTCTACCGCCTGCACGTGTTCCCGATTGCGGTGCCGCCGCTGCGCGAGCGGACCGAGGACATTCCCGACCTTGTTCGGCATTTCCTGGTGCGGATCGTGGCGGAAGAAGGCAAGCGCGTGCGCAGCATCAGCGCCGAGGCGCTGGCAATGCTTCGCCAGTATCGCTGGCCGGGCAACGTGCGCCAGCTCGAGAACGCCGTTTTCCGCGCCGTGGTGCTGGCCGACGGCGACAGCATCGGCATCGACGAATTTCCGCAGATCGCGGCCCAATTCGGCGCGCCTGCGGCCTCGCCCTCACCCGCAGAAATTCACCACGCGCCGGCGATGATCGAGGTCCCGCCGCTGCTCGATATCGGCCCCGACGCCGCGCCGCCGAGCGCGCCGTCCGGCCCTGGCGGCAGCGTCGGCCTGTTCGACGAGGGCGGCCATATCCGGCCGCTGGAGGAGATCGAGACCGAAACCATCCGCTTCGCCATCAGCCACTACCGTGGACAGATGTCGGAGGTGGCGCGCCGGCTGCGGATCGGGCGATCGACGCTCTATCGGAAGCTCGAACATCTCGGACTTGACGATCGCTCGGGTGCCGAACGCGATGAATCCATCGAGACGCACTGACGGCCGGCACGCTTCGCGGACACAACGCGAGCGGCCGGATGTTACCGCACGCAGTTGAATCTTACCGTTCGCTCCGAATGTTCTTAACTTGTTCCGCCATTTGAGCGGCCGCTTTGCCCCATCACGACTAAAATTTTCTGCGCGGGTGGCCGTCCTTATCCACCGGCGATTAACCAGAAGGGCAAAACCCCTGGATTTTACAGGCCATTTTTCGCCATACTCCGCGCTTAGCGTTGTTTCGACACGAGGCGGGAGCGGGGGGAGCGTAAGTCCGAATTAACCCATCCCGATAACAGTGCGTTAGCCATGCCGTCGCGGCCTTGGAGCCGTGACGGCGATCCGTTTGGTGAATTTCGAGGCCGTCGCCCCGAACAGGACGAGACCGCACGTGCAACGTTGTGCCGCGCCGATTGCCAGGTCTGGGTTGAGCCTTTCGGGCGCCATGCGCGGTGCCGGCTTTGTCGCCTGCCTTCTCGTCTCCGGTTCGATGGGGCTGCCACACGCGGGCGCGAGCGGGGATACCCGCACCCTCTCGCTGCATCACGTCCACACCAATGAAGACCTCACCATCACCTACAAGCGGAACGGGCAGTACGACGAAGAGGCCCTGAAGAAGATCAACTGGATCATGCGCGATTGGCGCAAGAACCAAGCGGTCAAGATGGATCCGCAGGAGATCGATCTCTTGTGGGAGGTCTATCAGGAGGTCGGAGCCAAACAACCGATCTACATCATCTGCGGTTATCGCTCCCCCGCCACCAACGAAATGCTTCGCAGCCGCAGCCGGCGTTCCGGCGTGGCGCGCTTCAGCCAGCACACGCTCGGCAAAGCCATCGACTTCTACATTCCCGGCGTCCCGCTCGACAAACTCCGCGCCACCGCCATGAAATTGCAGGGCGGCGGGGTCGGCTATTATCCGACGTCCGGCTCGCCGTTCGTTCATCTGGACGTCGGCAATGTCCGCGCCTGGCCGCGCATGACGCGCCAGCAACTCGTCAAGCTGTTCCCGAATGGCCGCACCGCACACATTCCGGCGGACGGCAAGCCGCTGCCGGGCTACCAGCTTGCATTGGCGGATCTGCAACGCGGCCACCGCTCCGCCGCGGCGCCTGAGAATCGCAGCCTGCTGGCCAAGCTGTGCGGAGGCGAGCATAAGGACCAACACCAAGTCCACATCCAAGCCCGTGTCCAAGCCGGCGCGCACGGTGGTCGCCTCGGCCGCCATGCCTGTCGCGGACAAAACGCCGACGGCCGCACCCGTGCCGTTGCCGCCGGCACGGCCGATGTATCGGGTCGCTTCCACCGACAGCGAGCCGGCACCCGCCTTCAAGCCGCGCCGCCTGATCAACCTCGCGTCGCTGTCGCCGAATGAGATCATCAACCTGCGCGGCCTCTGGGAGGGCCTGGTGGCCGCCGTTTCCCCGCCGCCCACGCCCGTCGAGGCGGTTGTCGATAGCGACACCAGCATTTCAAGCGCCCGTCGGGTGCTCGCCTCCTCGCTGATGGCCGCCGCCGGCCGCGAATCCACCGGCACTGTCGGTCCGTTCGCCGGCCCTGATCGCGTCCCGACCGAGGTCGCGATGGCCTATGCGGGTTCGGCCGATGACTCGATGGGTCGGCAGGAGGATCGCCAAGCGGATCGCGCCGCCGTCGTCACCACGCGCGGCAGCGCGTCGATTGCGCGCAAACCAGCCGACACGATCATCCACACCCGTCTCGAGGACCGCACCAACGATCCGTGGCTGCGCGGCGTGATGCTCACCGCAAGCGTGCGGCATTCGCTCGTGGTCACGCCGGTCGGCGACCCCGACTACACGGGTCTGGTGCAGTATATGCGCAAGCCCCGATCGGCCGTGCTGATGACGTTCTCCAACGACCCGCATCTCGGCATGACCACTGAAGCCTTCACAGGAAGCGCCGTGGTGTTCCAGGCCACCGTGACCTTCGATCAAGGAACGCGGCGCACCGCGGCGCTGCGATAGGCAGCATCCCGCCCATTGAATGGGATTAACGAACCGCCTCCGGGCGGTCTTTTCATGCCGATTCCGCCGCGACGCCCGGCTATGCCGCCAGCATGCCGAGCGCGTGCAGATAGGTGTCGAGGATCATCTGCTGCTCGCTGCGCTCCTGCGCGTCCTGCTTGCGGAGACGGATCACCGCGCGCAGCGCCTTGACGTCGAAGCCATTGGCCTTCGATTCGGCATAGACGTCGCGGATATCGTCGGAGATCGTCTTCTTTTCTTCTTCCAGCCGCTCGATGCGCTCGACAAAAGCCTTCAACTGGTCCTTGGCAAAACGGGTCTGGGCAGCTTCCGGCGGCTCTTTCTCGACGGCGGACATCGAACGCTCCTCATGGTCAACGGGGCGGGGACTGCCCCCGCCGTGTTGCCGTGAGCTTTCGGGAATTCCCGCTGCTGCGGCAAGCCGCACACGCCACCGGCCCCCATCATCCACAAGGCGGCGCAGGAAAATCTTTTCGACCCAACCGCAGCGTCAGTGATTGTGTGCCGCCGATGCCTTCGCGAAAGCCGCCTTCTGCTCGGCGGACGCTTCCTTCTGATGCTTCGCCTTCCATTGCTCGAACGGTTCGCCGTAGACGATCTCGCGGCTCTCGTCCTTGGTCATCGGAATGCCCTTGGCGTCGGCTGCATCCTTCATCCAGTTCGACAGGCAATTGCGGCAGAAGCCGGCGAGATTCATCATGTCGATGTTCTGGACGTCGGTCCGCTGGCGCAGATGATCGACGAGGCGTCGGTAGACGGCGGCTTCAAGCTCGATGCGGGTCTTGTCGTCCATGAGGAACCTCCATTGCGGCAAAGATAGCCACGCGCCATCGCGGTTTGAAGGGCTCCATCGGCGCGGCGCCGTTTCTATGCGATAAAGCGCCGGAACCAACCGCGATTCCGCGCCCTATGATCGCCCGCTCTCCGGCCACCCGCGAATTCCTGAACCGGCTGTTTCGCACGGCCATCGCGGCCGCACACCCGGCATCGTCGCTGCCGCCCCATCTGCCGCCCGTGCTCAACAGGGGCCGGCTGATCGTGTTGGCCGCGGGCAAGGCTGCGGGCGCGATGACCGAAGCCGTGGAGAAAGCCTATGCCGGACTCGCAGCCGGCCGACTCGCCGGCATGGCCGTTGCGCGGCAAGGCTACGGGCGGCCGACTCAAATCATCCCGATGATCGAAGCCGGTCACCCCGTCCCCGACGACGCCGGTCTGGCGGCAACCGAACGCACGCTTGCGCTCGCCGACGGCGCCGGAGCGGACGACCTGGTCCTGGTGCTGCTGTCGGGCGGCGCATCGGCCAACTGGACCGCCCCGGCCGATGGGCTTTCGCTCGAAGACAAGCAGGCGCTGACACGGGCGCTGCTGCGCTCCGGCGCCACCATCGGCGAAATCAACGCGGTGCGAAAGCACCTGTCCCGCATCAAGGGAGGCCGCCTGGCGCAGCGCGCACAGCCGGCCCGTGTGCTGACGCTCGCCATCTCCGACGTGCCCGGCGACGATCCGGCGGTAATCGGCTCGGGGCCGACCGTGCCCGATCCATCGACGCTCGCGGATGCCCGCGCCGTGGTCGCACGCCATCGGCTCACGCTGCCCGATACGGTGCCGCGAGCCCTGGCGGATCCGAAGAACGAAACGCCCAAGCCTGACGACCCGGTGTTCGCCGCAACCGAATACAGGCTGATCGCACGGCCGGCGGATGCATTCCGCGCCGCGGAGCGGGAGGCCCGCGCGGCCGGCTATGAACCGATCCTGCTCGGCGACCGGGTCGAGGGCGAGGCGCGCGAGATCGCGGCCGAACATGCCACCCGCGCGCTCGACCTGCAGAGGCAGGGCCGCCGTGCCGTTCTTCTTTCCGGCGGCGAGCTGACGGTGACGATCCGCGGCCACGGCCGCGGCGGCCCGAACCAGGAATACGCGCTGGCGCTCGCGGCCGCGCTCGATGGCGCGCCGGGGATCGCGGCACTCGCCGGCGACACCGACGGCACCGATGGCGGCGCAGGCGCGGCCACCGACCCGGCGGGCGCGTTCATCGACGAAACCAGCCTGGCGCGAGCCAGGGCACTCGGCCTCGATACAGCCCATTTTCTCGCGGAAAACGATTCGACTGGGTTCTTCGCCCGCCTCGGCGATCTGGTCGAAACCGGGCCGACCTGCACCAACGTGAACGACTTTCGCGCCATTGTCGTTGACAGGCCGTAAGCCTTCACGCGATACCGGCCGCAAGAAGGGTGCACGCGCCTTGCCTCTGTTCCTCCTCAGGCCCCTCCGACTGCTTCCGGCCGTGGTGGCGATCGCACTGGGATCGGCGCTCGGGTCGGCGCCAAGGACCCTGAAAACGGCTGGACCACCGAGGGCTGGTGGAATCTTTCGGCTCGCAGTTGCGAGTCGCTGCTGAAGGGCACATTGATCGCGCGCTATTACTACATCTACGCGGTCGACTACGACCGCGGCGGCGAATGGTCGGGACACGCCTTCATGTGCACGCGCGACAAGGAATTCACCATCCGCGGCACGCAGGATTGTCTGGCGCGCGGCTTCGACCGCACCGGGTTCTTCGAAGTCGACACCGGCGAGCAGCGCACCTGGACAGTGCAACTCACCGATACGGCGGACGGCCATCAGCGAACGATCACGCCCGGCATGCCGATGCTGCCGACGCCGGGCCGGCAGGGCCCTTCGCCCATTCCACGGACACCATCCCGATGAGACGCCTGCGCCGCACCAAGATCGTCGCCACGCTCGGCCCCGCCTCCGGCAATCCGGGAACGATCGCGCGTCTGTTCGAAGCCGGCGCCGACGTCTTCCGCATCAACATGAGCCATTCGTCGCACGATCGCATGCGCGAACTGGTCGCCGCGATCCGCGCGGTGGAGAAAGACTGCAACCGGCCGATCGGCATCCTGGTCGATCTGCAGGGACCGAAGCTGCGGGTGGGCACCTTCACCGGCGGCTCGGCCATGCTGGACAAGGGCGCGACGTTCGTGCTCGACGCCGACACCGCGCCGGGCGACGCCACGCGCGTGAATCTGCCGCATCCCGAGATTTTCGCCGGCGTCCAGGCCGGGCACACCTTGCTGCTCGACGACGGCAAGATCCGGCTCACCACCATCGAGGCGGGCAAGGACAGGATCGTCACCCGCGTGGAGGTTGGCGGCAAGCTCTCCGACCGCAAGGGCGTCAGCGTTCCCGATTCCATCATCCCGTTCTCGGCGCTGACCCCCAAGGACCGCTCCGACCTCGATGCCGCGCTCGATGCCGGCATCGACTGGGTCGGGCTGTCGTTCGTGCAGCGCCCCGACGACATCGCCGAGGCCAAGAAGATCACGCGCGGCCGCGCCGCCGTGATGGCCAAGATCGAGAAGCCGCAGGCCGTGCACCGGCTCGACGAGATCATCGACATCGCCGACGCGCTGATGGTGGCGCGGGGCGACCTCGGCGTGGAGATGCCGCTGGAAAAGGTGCCGGGCATCCAGAAGCAGATCACCCGCACCGCGCGCCGGGCCGGCAAACCGGTGGTGGTGGCGACGCAAATGCTTGAAAGCATGATCTCAAGCCCGGTGCCGACCCGCGCCGAAGTGTCCGACGTCGCCACCGCGATCTTCGACGGCGCCGACGCCGTGATGCTGTCGGCGGAATCGGCGGCCGGGCAATTCCCGGTCGAGGCCGTCGCCACCATGAACCGGATCGCGGAAGAGGTGGAGAGCGAAGACACCTACCACACGATCATGAACGCCCAGCATGCCGAGCCTGAGGCCACCGGCGCCGACGCCATCGCCGCGGCCACGCGCCAGATCGCCGAGACGCTCGACCTTTCGGCCATCGTCTGCTGGACCAGTTCCGGTTCGACGGGCTTGCGTGTCTCACGCGAGCGGCCCCAAGTCCCGATCGTGGCGATCTCGCCGAACCTGGCGACCGGGCGCAAGCTCTCGGTCGCCTGGGGCATCCATTGCGTGGTCGCCGAGGACGCCCGCGACCAGGACGACATGGTCGAACGCGCCTGCCGCCTCGCCTTCAAGGATGGGATCGCCAAGGCCGGCCGCCGCGTGATCATCGTCGCCGGGGTCCCGCTCGGCACGCCCGGTGCGACCAACATGATCCGCATCGCCTTCGTCGGTGCGGAGGCAGGCGACGACTGACGCGATGTCGATGGACATCAGCAACATCAACCACGTCGGTATGGCGGTGCGCGATCTCGCGGCAACGGCCGCGCGCTATGAGGCGATGGGCTTTCAGCTCACGCCCTATTCGCCGCATTCTGCCGCGTGGAGGGCCGGCGATCCGGTGCAACCGCTCGGCTCCGGCAATCGCTGCGTGATGTTCGAGAACACCTATCTCGAAATCCTGGCGAGCGAAGATCCCGCGCGCCCGGCCGCACGCATCGTCAACTTCCTTAAGCATCACCAGGGCGCACACATCATCTGCTTCGACTGCGGCGATTGCGATCTCGTCGACCGGCGCGTGCGGGGGCTCGGCGTCGCGACCTCGGGCGTCATTCCGTTGCAGCGGGATATCGACACGCCCGAAGGCGTCCGCACGGCAAAATTCCAGCGCACGCAATTCGATCCCAAGGACTCTCCCGAAGGCTACATCCAGGCCGCCCGTCATCTCACCCCGGAATACATCTACCAGCCGCGCTACATCCGGCACGCGAACGCTTGCAACCAGCTCGCGGAGACGATCCTGGTGGTGGATGACCTCGCTGTTTTCAAGCAGAAGTATCGGCACTACATCGGAGCCGAGCCGATCCAGGACGGCAAGGCGGCCCATTTTCCGCTCCCGCTCGGCACCACGCTCATTCTGATCGGCCACCGCGATGCGCCCGAACTCCTCCCCGGCACCTTGCTGCCGCCGATCCCCGGTATCGCGGCTGTGACATTTCGCACCACCGCGCTTGCGGCACTCAGGGAGCGACTGACGAGCCGCGGCTTTACAGTCGTGCCGGTGCATGATCGAATTCTTGTCCCGGCGGAGGAAGCCAGCGGCGTCGCAATGCTGTTCGGATCGTAGCCTGGGACGCGAGGCGTCATGAACGCACTTCGGTGGATCGCTGGCCTGGCGATGGCTGTCGCCGGCCTGATGCTCAATCCGATCGTCCACGCTCAGGAATTCCCCAACCACATCGTCAAGATCATCGTGCCCTATCCGGCCGGCGGCGG
>JAFKKQ010000172.1 GCA_017304505.1 Hyphomicrobiales bacterium
ATCTCTTAAAGGCCGGGCAAACTCCTGGAAACCCGGCAAGGCTGTCCCGGCGAGCTTGGCCAAGCGCCTTGGCGAACCTTCTATCACGCCTCGTTTGACCGTCAGAGCGTTTTCCCGCGAAGCCGTCAGCGATTTAGCGCAGAAAATGCGGCCAACGGCCGTGTCTTATGCCGTTTCCGGTTTGGAAGGAACGGAGACGGCTTCAGTAAATCGTCGAACCGCTTGCGGGCGGTTTGGCACCGTTGTTGGGTTTCGGGGCCTTGCCCTTGCGGTCGGACAAGGGGATGCCAGCCGCTGCCTGCTGCCGGTCGCGCGCGGCAACGAGGTCCGCTTCAAGCTTCTGCTGTTCCATGCCGGTGAGCACCACGCTGGTGCGCGGCGGCGGAATGTCATGGACTGCGGGATAGACCACCGGTTCGGCCGGACGCGCCGGCGCATCGGCCGGCAAACCGACGACCGGCGCCTGCGACATCCTATCCGCGATACTCTGAGAGGCGGACGCGCAGCCGGCGAGACCCATCGCCGCCGCAAGCGCGACAACCAGCGCACCACGCCGCGATGGGCGCCAATCCTGGAGTGCCACGTACCGCCCTTGCCGCCCTTGCGTCTGTGCCAACCGAAACTCCCCCACGTCCACACCCGAGATGAGGCAAGAACCGTGAAATTGGCGTAAATTCAATATATTGATCTGGAACTCCGGTAGCCGGCTAATATGTCCAAAGCAAGGATGGCAAGGACGCGGGCCCGGTAACGGAGCCCGAGGCGGCGGGTGACCATGAAGGACAATACAGCGTCGACACCAAGCAAGGCCGGCGCCGTCGATATCGAAGCTTTTGCCAAGAACCTCGCCCGCATGGTCGAGGGGGGCGGCAAGGCACTCGCCGCTTACCTCAAGCCGCGCGAGCAAAGACCCGTCGAAGCCGCCGGGCTGTCCGACGAGATCGTCGACATGGCGCGCACGTTCGGCGAGGTCGCAACCTACTGGTTGTCCGATCCCAACCGCGCCGTCGAATTGCAATCCCGGCTCGGCCGCGCTTACCTTGAGCTCTGGGGTGCCGCCGCCCGCCGCCTGTCCGGCGAGGAGACCGGGCCGGTGGTCACGCCCGATCCCAAAGACAAGCGCTTCGCCGACCCCGAATGGTCGTCGAACCAGTTCTTCGATTTTATCAAGCAGGCTTACCTGCTCAGCACCCTTTGGGCCGACCGCCTGATCAAGGACGCGGAAGGGCTCGATCCCCACACCCGCCAGAAGGCCGAATTCTACGTCCGGCAGATCGCCAACGCGCTGTCGCCGTCGAACTTCGTGCTGACCAATCCGGCGCTGCTGCGTGAGACGCTCGGCTCGAACGCGGAGAACCTGGCCCGCGGCATGGGCCTGCTGGCGGAAGACATCGAGGCCGGCGGCGGCGACCTCAAGATCCGGCAATCGGATGCGGCGCAATTCGAGATCGGCCGCAACATCGCGGCCTCGCCCGGCAAGGTGATCCTGGAAAACGAGCTGATGCAGCTCATCCAGTACGCACCGTCCACTCCGACCGTGTTGAAGACGCCCCTTCTGATCGTGCCGCCGTGGATCAACAAGTTCTATGTGCTCGACCTCGCCCCCGAGAAATCCTTCATCAAGTGGTGCGTCGACCACGGTCTGACCGTCTTCGTGATCTCATGGATCAATCCCGACGCGCGGCTGGCGAAGATGGGCTTCGAAGAGTACATGCGGCTCGGCCCTCTCACCGCGCTCGACGCCATCGAACAGGCCACCGGCGAGAAGAAGGTTCACACCATCGGCTATTGCGTCGGCGGCACGATGCTTTCCATCACGCTCGCCTACATGGCGGCCAAGCGCGATCGCCGCATCGCCTCGGCAACGCTGTTCGCGGCGCAAGTCGATTTCACTCACGCCGGCGACCTCAAGGTGTTCGTCGACGAGGAGCAGCTCGAGGCGCTGGAGCGGCGCATGGCCGAGCGCGGTTACCTCGAAGGCAAATGGATGGCGAACGCCTTCAACATGCTGCGCTCGAACGATCTGGTCTGGCCTTACGTCGTCAACAACTACATGCGCGGCAAGACGCCGGCGCCGTTCGATCTATTGTACTGGAATTCGGATGCCACGCGCATGACCGCCGCCAACCACGGCTTCTATCTGCGCCAGTGCTATCTCAACAACACGCTCGCCAAGGGCACGATGGAGATCGGCGGCGTCAAACTCAATCTCAAGAAGATCAAGGTGCCGCTCTATAATCTTGCCACGCGCGAAGACCACATCGCTCCGGCGCAATCGGCCTTCCTCGGCTCTAAATTCTTTGGCGGGCCGGTAAAATTCGTGCTGTCCGGTTCCGGCCACATCGCCGGGGTCGTCAATCCGCCGTCACGGGGCAAGTATCAATACTGGACCGGCGGCAAGGCCGGCACGGGAACGCTGGAAACCTGGCTCAAGAAGGCCAAGGAGCATCCCGGCTCCTGGTGGCCGGACTGGTTCGAATGGATCAAATCGCACGGCGCCGACGAAGCCCCAGCGCGCGAGCCCGGCGGCGGCAAGCTTAAAGCTATCGAGGATGCACCCGGACGCTATGTCCGGGTGCCGTCCTGACCGTTTGACCGTTTATCGGATTACTCTCCGCGCGCCAGCGGCGGCGTCGCATAGCCCGGCACGACGTGAGCGTCGATCAGGTAAGGCCGCCCCTGCTCGACGATCTTGAGTCCGCGAAGGATAGCCGCTTCCAAATCCTGCACGTTCTTCACCGGCCCTTCGGCCTCGACGCCTTGCGCACGCGCCAATCCTGCGAAGTCGAGCTGCGGATGATCGATGCGCTGGCCGCTCCAGCGGTTCTCGACCGGGCGCGAGCGCACCTTGGCGACCGCCTCCTGATGCAACTCGTCGTTGAAGTTGGAGCGGTTGTTGGACACGATATAGAGCGCCGGCAGAGAATAGTGCGCGGCAGTCCACAGTGCCGACACGCCCTGCATGAAGTCGCCGTCGCCCAGCACCGAGACGACCGGACGGCCGCTGTCCTTCATGGCAAGCGATACGCCCACGGTGATGCCGGGGCCAGCGGCCAGGCCCGCCCCGCCGTCGTGACCGAGGAAGTCGAGCGGATCGCGGAACGCATAGACATCGCCCGCCCAGCCGATGGTGGTGTGGGCGAGGCTGAACTTGCGCGAGCCCCTGATCTTCTGCAGCGCCACCTCGACGTCGCGCGGCATGATCTCCTTGGCGCTGTTGGCGGAGTACTCCGCCGGCGCCAGCGAACTCTTGCCGGCGCTGCGCGACGCGGGGCGCTTGCCGAACTTCTTCTGCACGACCGGCAGCAACTGCGCGACCACCACATCCGGGTCGGCGTTGACCAGCAGATCGGCCGGCGGGAGGCTGAAATAGTCCATGCTCCAACCGTTGTGCAGCGCCTGGTCGAGCGAGACGTGCACGACCTTCGCCGCCGTCTCCGCGGTCTTGCGCGAAATCTGCAGCAACGTGCCGTTGAGATCGACCCAGTCGAAGCTGACGATCAGGTCGGAGTCCTTGACCAGGTCCTTGGCCTTGGCGCTCAGCCAATAGGACGGCGGCACCGCGTGCTGCGGATGGTCGGTCGGAAACACCGAGCGCTCGCGGATCGAGGTCAGTACGGCGGCGCCGGCGTGCTCGACCAGCGTCACGCGCCGGTCCCAATCGTCCTGTTTGCGCGAACCCCGCCCGAACAGGAACAGCGGCTTCTTCGCGCCGGCGATCAAATCCGCCAACTCGCCGATCTGCGCTTCGGAGGCTGAAGGCGCCGCCGCCGAACGAAAGCGCGACGGATCGGGAATATTGACCGAGCGGTCGAGCTTCGTTTCCTGCAAGCCGGCATCGAGACAGACATAGACCGGCGCGCGCGGCGCGGTGGTCGTCATCTGGTAGGCCTTCAACATGCCTTCCACGATCGCGTCCGGCGAGCGCGGCTCGTCATCCCACTTGGTGTAGTTGCGCAGCAGCGCGCCCTGGTCCTTGGCGGTGTGAATCCAATCGATCCACGGCCGCCGCTTGTCGGCCGCGACCGGACCGGTCGCACCCATCGCCAGGATCGGCATGCGGTCGCACCAGGCGTTGAACAACGCCATGAGACCGTGCATCAGGCCGACGTTGCTGTGCAGGACGCAGGCCATCGGCTCATCGGTGACCTTGGCGTAGCCGTGCGCGATGGCAACCACATGATCCTCGTGAAGGCACAAGAGCATCTGCGGCGTGCCGTTGCCGAGATAGTTCACCAGGCTGTCGTGAAAGCCCCGGTAGCTCGCACCGGGATTAAGCGAGACATATTTGATGTTGAGCTTCCGCAGCATTTCGGCGGCGACATCGCTCGCCCAGCCCATATCGTTGGGCGCCAACTGGTTTACCGGCCTCTCAAGCTCTTTCATCGTGTCCGCTCGGATTGGAATGAATGGGAATGCGGCAGGGCGCGAAGCCCGCCGCCGTGACGCCTTCGACCGCAACGTCCGCGGTCGGTGGGCGGCTTGACGCTGCTTGCCTTTACCAAGAAAGGTCAGCGCTTGTCTTCCCCGATGAGAGGCCTGCGTCTTCGTATCGGCGCCGGCGCGCAACCTTGCCTTGTGCCCGCCGTCGACACGCGGACAAGCAGTCGCGTAGCGGCGCACCGCTCACGGAAACAGCGCAACCTGCTCCAATCCCGTCGTCTCGGGAAAACCGAGCATCAGGTTCATGTTCTGCACGGCCTGGCCGGACGCACCTTTCACCAGATTGTCGAGCGCCGAGATCACGATGGCCCGCCCCGGCACGCGATCCTTCGCCACGCCGATAAAGGTCATGTTCGAGCCCCGGATGTGCCGGGTGTGGGGCGTCTGACCGAACGGCAAAACATGAACGAACGGCTCCTTCGCGTAATACTTTGAAAGTACCGCATGAAGATCCTCAACCGATTTGCCGTGTGTGGTCCGTACGTAGATGGTTGAAAGGATACCACGGTTCATCGGCACCAGATGCGGCGTGAACGTCACCGTCACCGTTCGCCCCGCGGCGAGCGAAAACTCCTGGTCAAGCTCCGCCATGTGCCGGTGACGGCCGACGCCGTAGGCGTTGAAGCCTTCCGACACCTCGGAGAACAGCATCTCCTCCTTTGCCGACCGGCCGGCACCGGTCATGCCGGACTTGGCATCGACCACGATTTCATCGGGCACGATGGCCTCGGCCTTGAGCAGCGGCGTCAACGGAAGCTGCGCGCAGCTTGTGTAGCAGCCGGGGTTAGCGACCAGCCGCGCCTTCTTGATCGACGACCGGTACATCTCGACGAGGCCGTAAACCGCCTCCTTCTGCAGCTTCGGCGCATGATGCTCATGGCCGTACCACTCGGCGTAGGCCGCCGGATCGGACAGGCGGAAATCGGCAGACAGATCCACAACCTTGGTCTTCGGCGCCTTCGCCAGCAGATCGCTTACTACCTTCTGCGTCG
>JAFKKQ010000173.1 GCA_017304505.1 Hyphomicrobiales bacterium
CGCAGCACGATCTGGCGCGGCGAGCCGCGCCGCTACGTGGGTGCGCTTCTGAGACAGATCAGGCGAACCTATCCGCAACTGCGCGGCGTCAAGGCCGAGTACGCCTGGACCGGCACGCTCGGCAACACTGTGCACCGCATGCCGCAGATCGGCGAGATTTCGCCGGGGCTGTGGCTCTTGAGCGGCTTCGGCGGCCACGGACTCAACACCACGGCGATGGGCGGAGACATCGTCGCGCGTGCCATCGTCGACGGCGATCCGACGTGGCGGATGTTCACACCCTTCGAGTTGGTCTGGGCCGGCGGTGTGGCCGGCCGCGCCGCGCAGCAGGCCTACTACTGGTCGCACCACGCCAACGAATTGATCGCCGGCAGGCTCGCCCGCCGGCACAAGCTGCAACGGCGGCGTCCCGCACCGGGCACCGCCGCAGCCGGCTGACCGCGATCGGACCGGCTCGACCCGGATTCGACCTCGGCTTGAGAGTTGGAGCCTAGGGTTTGGACGGCGTATCGACCGGCGCGCCGCTCTCGGCCCAGTCCTTGAACGCGCCGAGGTTATAGACGTTGGCGTAGCCCATATCCTTGAGCATCTTGCCGGCCAGCGCCGAGCGGCCGCCGGAGGCGCAATAGACGATGACGTTTTTATTGAGGCCGAGCGCTTTCTCGTGCGCGGGCGACTCGGGATCGGCCTTGAACTCCAGCAGGCCGCGTGAGATGTGAACGGCGCCGGCGACCTTTCCGCTCTTTTCAACCTCGGTTGCATCGCGCACATCGACCACAACGGCATTGCCCTGCGCGATCATCTGCTTGGCCTCCGCAGGCGTGATCCGCGGCACCACGGCGTTGGCGGCCTCCATCATCTGCTTCACACTTGTCGTCACGTCACGCCCTCCCACGGCTGAAAACGATTCCGGAATCCGTCCATTGGTGTCGGTTATTGCGGCCCGATCAAGGCATCCGCGTCAACGTGCCTCGCGGCGCGACATGAACGCCAGCCGTTCGAACAGGTGCACGTCCTGCTCGTTCTTGAGCAGCGCGCCATGCAGCGGCGGGATCAGCTTCTTCGGGGCGCGCTCACGCAATGTTTCGGGGCCGATGTCTTCGACCATCAGCAGCTTGAGCCAATCGAGCAGTTCGGAGGTCGAAGGCTTCTTCTTCAGGCCCGGCACGTCGCGCACCTCGTAGAACAGCTTCAGCGCCTCGGCGACCAGCCGCTGCTTGATGCCGGGGAAATGCACCTCGACGATCGCGCGCATGGTGTCGGCATCGGGGAAGCGGATGTAGTGGAAGAAGCAGCGGCGCAGGAAGGCGTCCGGCAGCTCCTTTTCGTTGTTCGAAGTGATGATGACCACCGGCCGCCGCCGCGCTTTCACCGTCTCGCCGGTCTCGTAGACGAAGAACTCCATGCGGTCGAGTTCGAGCAGCAAGTCGTTGGGAAATTCGATGTCGGCCTTGTCGATCTCGTCGATCAGCAGCACCGGCCGCTCGTCGGCGACGAACGCATCCCATAGCTTGCCGCGCTTGATGTAGTTGCGAATATCGCGCACCCGCTCGTCGCCGAGCTGGCTGTCGCGCAGCCGCGACACCGCGTCGTATTCGTAGAGGCCCTGCAGCGCCTTGGTGGTGGACTTGACGTGCCATTCGATCAGCGGCGCGTCGAGACTCTTGGCGATTTCCAGCGCCAGCACGGTCTTGCCGGTGCCGGGCTCGCCTTTCACCAGCAGCGGCCGCTCCAGCGCGATCGCGGCGTTGACCGCCACCTTGAGGTCGTCGGTGGCGACATAGCCGCTGGTGCCTTCAAAACGCATGGATGTTCCTTCGCAACTGCAGCGTCGACACTAAGCCAGGCGTCATGCGCGGAGCAAGCGGCCCGCTGCGCCGACGCCAATCGCGCAATCGTGAGCCGGGACCCGGTCGCGTCGGGACACGATGGCGTTATGGTGCCGTGACTCGCCGTTCACAAACCGCATCGGGAGGATCGCGCCATGTCCGATCCAGATCGCGTTGCACGGAACTTCGCCGTGATGGAAGCGATGACGCGCCGGGCGCTGCTGCTCGGCGGCAGCAGCGTCGCCCTGGTCGCGGCGCTGTGGTGGGCGCACGGCCCCGACGCCGACGCCGCCACGGCCACGTTCGAAGTCACCAAGACCGACGATGAATGGCGCCGCCTGCTCAAGCCTGCGACCTATCAAGTGATGCGCCGCCACGGCACCGAGCGGCCGTTCTCAAGCCCGCTCGACCATGAGAAGCGAAAGGGCATCTTTGCCTGCGCGGCCTGCGACCTGCCGCTTTATTCCTCGGAGACGAAGTTCGACAGCGGCACCGGCTGGCCGAGTTTCTATCGGCCGTTGCCCAATGCCGTAGGCGAATCGGCCGACCGCTCGCTGATCCTGCCGCGCACCGAGGTGCATTGCCGGCGCTGCGGCGGTCACCTGGGTCACGTCTTCAACGACGGCCCGCCGCCGACCGGGTTGCGCTACTGCATGAACGGCGTGGCGCTGACGTTCAAGCCGGCGGCTCCCGGCGCGGCCTGAGGGCAGCAGTCGCCGAAGCTCCGGCATGGTGCCCGGCTTGAGCGTAGTGAAAGCCGGGGCGGGACGTTGCCGCGATGGCGATCCTCCCGGATTTCGCTGCGCTCAATCCGGGCTACGGGCGCCCGGAAATTCTTGCCGGGTGGCGGCGCATCCTGCCCGGCTGCGATCCGGTGTGTGGACCATAAGTATCTGATTTATCTAAGAATTGTTCCTGGCTCGGGGCTTGCAACGGCGTCGCCGGCACTGCGGCCAGCGACGCTTGGCGCGTTCGCGGCCGCTCGCAAGTGGAGACGAGTCATGGGAATCTTCGGCGCCCTCAACACGGCCGTTGGCGGCATGCGCGCGCAGTCCTACGCGCTTGAGAACATCTCCGGCAACATCGCCAACTCGCAGACGGTCGGCTTCAAGCGGGAAGACACCAGCTTTGTCGACCTGATCCCCGACGACCTTCCAAGCAAGCAGCTCGCCGGCGGCGTGATGGCCTCGTCGCGCTCGACCAACAGCGTGCAGGGAGACGTCCAGAACGCCACGGTCGGCACCTACATGGCGATCAACGGCTCGGGCTTCTTCGTGGTCGAGAAACCGTCGAGCTTCACCGACAACCGCCCGGTGTTCGACGGCGTCGATCTCTACACCCGCCGCGGCGACTTCGCGCTCAACAAGGATGGCTATCTGGTCAACGGCGCGGGTTACTACCTGATGGGAATTCCCATCGACCCGGCAACCGGAAACCCGGTCGGCAACGTGCCGCAACTGCTGCAGTTCAACAACGGCTTCCTCTCCGCGGAAGCGACGACCCGGATCCAATATCAGGCCAACCTGGCGAGCTACCCGCTGACCAACAACCACGACACGTCCGTGCCAGGGTCCGAACTGCTCAACCCCGATCCGTCGATCTACGATGTCGATCCGACGGTGGCCGGAACCGGCACCGTGATCGCGAACGACGTGCCGCAGTTCCTCAACGATTCGGTGAGCGGCGGCGCGATCACCGGATTCGACTCCCTGGGCGCTCCGGCCAATGTGCAACTTCGCTGGGCCAAAATCGACAGTGCCAGCAGCGGCGGCACGGACACCTGGAACCTGTTCTACCAGACCGACTCCACGGCCACCGGCACGGATGTTGCCTGGAAAAACGTCGGCGTCGATTTCAAGTTCGATGCCAGCGGCCGGATGTCCCCCGCGGTGACGACCGTGCCGCTCACCGGCGTGACCATTGACGGTGTCACACTCGGCAACGTGACGTTGGATTTCGGCACGAACGGCGTGACCCAGTTCTCCGACCCGGACGGCACCGTCAAAAGCTCGATTGTGCAGAACGGCTTTCCCGCCGGCACGCTGCAAAACATCTCGGTGAACGACAAGGGCCGCATCGTCGGCACCTATTCCAACAACCGCACCATCGACCTTGCCGCGATCACGCTCGCCAATTTCAACTCGGTGAACGGCCTCAAGCGCATGGACGGCGGCGCTTTCGCTGCGACCGATGATTCCGGCGCGGCAAACCTGACCGGAACCGGAAAAATCGTCGGCGGGTCGCTCGAAGGCTCGAACGCCGACATCGCCGACGAGTTCACCAAGCTGATCGTGACGCAACAGGCTTATTCCGCCAACACGCGGGTGATTACGACCAGCAACCAGATGGTCCAGGACCTCTTGAACATGCTGCGGTGAGCGCCGTGGTGACGGCGCGACGCACTGGAGGACCCTGCGTGAGACTTGATCCATGAGCATCTCGTCGGCACTCAACACGTCGCTGGCCGGCTTGCAGGCGACGCAAGCCGGTCTCTCGCTGGTCGCCTCCAATGTGGCGAACGCGCAGACGCCGGGCTATGTCCGCCGGACCGCGCAACTGGTGGAGACCAACGGCGGCGCTGTCGCCTCCGGCGTCCGTGTCGACGGCATCAACCGCGAGATCGACCAGTACGTGCAGCGCCAATTCCGGGTGGAATCGGCGGGCGGCTCCTACGCCGACCTGCGCGCGCAATTCTATTCGCGGCTGCAAGCCATCTACGGCGATCCGAATTCCAACACCGGTCTCGAGGCGGCGTTCAACACCTTCACCAACGCCGTGCAGTCGCTGCAGACGAGTCCGGATTCGACCGCGGCCCGAAGCCTCGTGCTCAACAGCGCGCAGACGCTGGCGCAGACGCTGGCCGGCACCAGCGCCAGCATCCAGTCCCTGCGCTCCGACGCCGAAAGCGGCCTGGCCGACAGCGTCACTGCGGCCAACGAGGCGATGCAGAAGATCGCCGACCTCAACAACCAGCTCGGCGGCCGCGAGATCACCACGGCATCGGACGCGGCGCTTGCCGACCAGCGCGATGCCGCCATCGACCAGCTTTCGCAGTTGATGGATATTCGCACGGTCACCGACGATCAGAACCGGATCACGGTGTTCACCAATTCGGGGGTGCAGCTCGTCGGCCTCACCGCGAACAAGCTGACGTTCAATGCGCAAGGATCGGTGTCGGCGGACACGCTCTGGAACGCCGATCCGAGCAAGAGCGGTGTCGGGACGCTTTCGCTTGTCACGCCGAGCGGGTCGTCGATCGATCTCATTGCCGGTAAGGCGATTAAGTCCGGCAAGATCGCCGCTTATCTCGACATGCGCGACAACGTGCTGGTGCAGGCGCAGAACCAGCTCGACAGCCTCGCGGCGACGATGGCGCAGGCGCTGTCGAGCGTCACCGTTCCCGGCGATCCGGTTACCGCCGGCGCGCAAAGCGGCTTCGACCTCGACATCTCCGGATTGTCGAACGGAAACCCGATCAATCTGATCTACACCGATCAGCCTTCCGGGACGCAGCATCGCGTCACCATCGTTCGCGTCGACGATCCGAGCGCGTTGCCGCTCGCGGCAATCGCNGTTCTCCGCGGTGGGCGGCAAGCTTCGCGTGCTCGATGACGGCGCCGGGCACACGGTGGACGTGAACGCGCTTTCGGCGACGCAGACCGCGACGGGCCTGGCCGATGGTACTCCGGCGTTCGCGCTGTTCACCGATGGCGCCAATCCCTTCACCGGAGCGATTACCGGCGTCGGCGATCAGACACGAGGTTTCGCCAGTCGCATCACCGTCAATGCGGCGCTGCTGAACGATCCGTCCAAGCTTGTGCTCTACGACACCGGCACGACGTCCGGCGATGCCACGCGCCCGACCTTCATCTACAACCAGCTCACCTCGGCAAGCTTCGCCTTCTCGGCGCAGACCGGCATCGGCGGCGTGAATTCGCCCTTCGTCGGCGATCTGTCGGGGTACCTGCGGCAAGTCCTCAGCATGCAGGGCGAAGCGGCCTCCAACGCCTCGAACCTGGCCCAGGGGCAAGATGTGGTGGTCAACGCGCTGCAGCAGCGTCTCAACGATGCCTCCGGCGTCAACATCGATCAGGAAATGGCCCATTTGATCTCGCTGCAGACGGCGTACGGCGCCAATGCGCGGGTGATGACAGCGGTCAGGGACATGATCGACTCGCTTTTGAAGATGTGAGGTTGTCATGGCTGTGACGGGAATCGGATCGGGGCTGCCGCCGACGATGCAGGCGCTCGGCACCATGCGCAGCCAGCTTGAAGACCTCCAGCGCCAGCTCGCATCCGGCCTGAAATCGGATACTTATTCCGGTCTGGGACTCGACCGCGGACTGACCGTCGGCCTGCGCTCGCAGCTTTCCGCCATCACCGGCTTTCAGCAGACCAACACGCTGGTCGGCGTGCGGCTCGATCTGATGCAGACCGCGCTGACGCAGTTCGACAGCGTCGCCCAGCAGGCCAAGAGCACGATCGCGCAATCGCAGTTCGCGCTTAACGGCGGAACGACAACGACGGACCAAGCGAATGCGGTTAACGTGCTCGACCAACTCCTCGGTACGCTCAACACGGCCGTCGATGGCCGCTTCCTGTTCTCGGGCAGCGACGTCACCCAGCCGGCGGTCGATACCGCCGACCATATCCTCAACGGCGACGGCGCGAAGGCCGGGCTCAAGCAACTGATCGATGAACGTAAGCAGGCGGATCTTGGCGACGGTCTCGGCCGCCTGTCGGTCGGCGGCGCCGGATCGGCTGTCTCCCTGACCGAGGATGCGGCGCCACCGTTCGGCTTCAAGCTCGCCAGCGCCACCACGAGCATCGCCGGCGCGACCGTGAGCGGGCCGACCGGCTCGCCCGCATCGCTGACGGTCGATCTCGGCGCCACCAATCCGAGCGAAGGCGACACCGTCAAATTCAGCTTCAAGCTGCCGGACGGCACCACCGCGGACATGACCTTGACGGCGACGACGGCGTCGCCGCCCGGCCCTGGTCAGTTCACAATCGGTGCCACACCGAGCGACACCGCCAACAACCTGAAGACCGCGCTGACAGCCGGTCTACAGACGCTCGCCGGCACCCAGCTTGCCGCGGCCTCGGCGGTCGCTGCCGGCAACGACTTTTTCAACACCGATGCCGATCATCCGCCGCAGCGTGTCGGCGGATCGCCGCCGTTTTCGGCCGCGACCTCGCTGGTCGACGGTACGCCCGACAATACGGTGCAATGGTACATGGGCGATGACGCGACCACCGACCCGCGCTCGGCGGTGACCGCACAAATCGACCAGTCGGTGACCGTGTCTTATGGCGCACGCGCCAATGAGGAGGCGCTGCGAAAAGCCGTGCAGAGCGTGGCGGTGTTCGCCGCGACCTCGTTCTCGGGCTCCACGGCGACGAACCAGGCCGAGTACAGCGCGCTGCAGCAGCGGCTTGGCGCAACGCTTGGCGGCAATCCCAACCAGCAGAAGATTTCCGATATCGGCGCGCAGCTCGCCACCGCCCAGACCGCGCTGCAGAACACCAAGGATCGCCAGGATCAGACCAGCACGACGCTCGCGAACCTGTTGCAGAACGTGCAAGGCGCGCCGACGGAACAGGTGGCCATGCAGTTGCTGACGCTGCAGACCAGCCTGCAGGCGACGATGCAGACCACGGCGATGCTGCTCAAGACGTCGATCGTCAATTATCTCTAGGTCGTGGACCTATCAATCTGCCGGACGGCTTGGCTCGTGGGCGCGGCGGCGCTCACCCGGTTGTTTTCGCCCAAGCCGCCCGTTCGGCGTCGGCTATAAAATCGCGGGTGATTGGCACCGCATCGCGCCTGGTCGACAGCAACAATTGAAACACCATGTTTGAGCCATGCAGGAATTCCAGTTCAACGGCGGCAAGATAAAACTCCCACATCCGGCAAAACCGCTCGTCGTAAATCGCCGCCGCTTTGGCTCTGTTTTTGGCGAACCGCTCCCGCCAATGTTTCACCGTGTAACGATAATGCAGCCGCAACACCTCCATATCGTTGCACCACAAGCCGCAGCGTTCGGTGGCGGCGAATGTCTCCGACAGCGCCGGCACGTAGCCGCCGGGAAAGATGTATTTGCGGATGAACGGGCCGGTGGTGCCGGGCTGCGACATCCGTCCGATGCAATGGATGAAGGCATAGCCGTCCGGCGTCAGGAGCTCGCGGATCTTGAGAAAATACTCGTCGTAATGTCCGATGCCGACATGCTCCATCATGCCGACTGAGACCACGCGATCGAACCGGCCGGTGAGCTGACGATAATCCAGCTCACGAAACTCGACGCGATCGGAAACGCCGGCGGCTTGGGCATTGGCGCGCGCCGTCTTGATCTGCTCGGGTGCAACATTGACCGCGGTGACATGGGCGCCGGTTTCGCGCGCCAGATGAATGGCGAAGCCGCCCCAGCCGGAGCCGATCTCGGCGACGGTCATGCCGGGCTTGAGTTGCAGCTTGCTGGTGGCGTGGATC
>JAFKKQ010000174.1 GCA_017304505.1 Hyphomicrobiales bacterium
GAAGAAGATCGCGGCCGGCTCCTCTCATCTTGTCCTGGATATTCCCGTTGGGCCGACAGCCAAGGTCAGGAACATGGAGTCCGCCAACCAGCTGGTGGGGCGCCTTGCCGAGGTCGCTCGTGCGTTCGATGTGCAAGCCAAGATGGTGGTTTCCGATGGTGCCCAGCCAGTTGGCTCGGGGATCGGTCCCGCCCTTGAGGCACGGGATGTGATAGCCGCGCTTCAAGGGACACCGGAGGCTTCAGCAGTCTTACGCGAAAGGGCATGCATCCTTGCGGGAGCGCTCCTGGAGATCGGTGGCGCATGCGGCGAAGGACGCGGCAAGTCGCTGGGGTGGCAGACGCTTGAAGACGGCCGCGCTTGGGCCAAGTTTCAGCGCATCTGCGAGGCGCAGGGCGGCATGCGTATGCCGCCGGTCGCCAAACAGCAATATCCGCTGGTCACACCGATCTCGGGAGTGGTGGCGGCGATCGACAATCGTAAGATTGCCCGCCTGGCGAAGCTCGCTGGGGCGCCGGAGTCCAAGGCGGCTGGCGTGCACCTGGCCGTGCAAGTGGGAACGCGCGTCTCTGCAGGAGCACCGCTCTGCACTGTGCACGCCGAAACACCGGGTGAGCTCCATTACGCACTCGACTACGCCGCTGCGAATTCTGACCTCATTGAGGTCACGGCGTCATGACGCCACGCCTCGTCGTACCGCTTCCTGGAAACGAAGCGCTTGCCGCGTCGATCGGCAGCCATCTTGGCGTCGCCACGGGCGCGCTCCAGACCCGAACATTTCCGGACGGGGAGACGTATCTTCGATTCGAGGATCAATTAGCCGATCGTACCGTGATCCTCATGTGCTCGCTCAACAGGCCTGATCCGAAATTCCTTCCGCTTGTGTTCGCCGCGGATGCTGCGAGAGACCTGGGCGCAGCCAAGGTGATCCTCGTGGCGCCGTATCTCTGCTACATGCGCCAGGACCAGCGGTTTCATCCCCGCGAGGCGCTCACGTCAGTTTCCTTCGCGCAGCGGATTTCAAAGACGTTTGATGGCCTTGTAACGGTTGACCCGCATCTGCATCGCTTTCGCTCGCTGGATGAAATTTACTCCATCCCCTCTCGCGTCGTTCACTCGGCCCCCACCGTCGCAACGTGGATAGCGAAGCACGAACCTTCCGCAGTGCTGATTGGCCCGGATATCGAGAGCGAGCAGTGGGTCAGCGACGTTGCCCGGCGGGCAGGCTCGCCCTATCGCGTGCTGCGCAAGACGCGCTTCGGCGATCGAAGCGTTAGAATAGAGCTTCCCGATTTGACGGAATTCGACAACCGGCGGCCCGTCTTGATCGACGACATCGTCTCGTCCGGCCGCACCATGATCGAGACAAGTCGGCTTCTCAAAGAGCAGGGGCTGCTGCCACCGGTCTGCATCGCAGTGCATGCCCTCTTCACGCCAGACACAGAACGACAGCTGCTCGATGTAGCCGAGCAAGTGGTCACCACCAATACCGTTCCTCATCACACCAACGGCATCGATTTGTCACAGGAGATCGCGGCGAACGTGACTGCGGTCTGCTGAATGAGCGGTAGGCCAGGATTGAGTGGATTCAGTACGCATCGAAGTGAAAACGGAGAATGCAATAGGAGAATCAAAATGACAAAGCTTCCTTATCTGCGATCGATGTTTGCTACTTGCATGTTGTTTCAGGTGATCTACGTGCTCTGCGTGCTTCTCTGGCTCGCCTTTCCGGATCTGAAAGGCCACGCGCTGTTGTCCGCCGTCTTCCCGAACTTCACCCTGCTGACGGTGGGAAGCTTCATCTACGGTTTGATCGCCAGCATGATCTACGGCTGGATCGCAGCGATCATTTTCGTGTTCTTCTACAATCTTTGGCCTCCAATCGCCGCAGCACTGTTCGGCGAGCGAATCGCGACCCGCTAACCGATGGAAAAGAACTACATCCCCGAACATGAGGAGATTATCTCAATGAGCACTTTGCGGGAATTTCTGGGCTCTAGGCTCGGCTTAGCTGTGTGTGTTGCTCTGGCAGTGCTGGGCGCCTATCTTCTATGGTCCCACACTGGCCACGTGCTATCGGCGCTGCCCTACGTCATCCTGCTCGCCTGCCCCTTGCTCCATTTCTTCGGACATGGGCATGGACACGGCCACGCGCACCACGGCGACCGCGCTTCACCCCGTTCCGAAAAGGCTCCAACCCCCTGAGCGCGGGGCCGGAAACGGACAAAAACCAGTCGAGTTCGTCTGGCCGAACTGACGTCATCCCTAGCGCATTGGTTCTCGGATGGGGTTGGCGCGCTCAGTCCCAGGCCGCGCCTTGTAAGGTGTTAAGTGGAATTTTAAGATAGCGTTTGCCGTTGGCCTCAGGGTCAGGCAGCCGCCCACCACGGATGTTCACCTGCAGGGAGTGGAGGATGAGCTTCGGCATCGGGAGCTCGCGGTCGCGTGTCTCCCGGAGTGCAGCGAATTCCTCCTCGCTCTTTGCCTGCATGAGATGGATATTCTGCGCCTTCTGAAGAGCTACCGTGCTCTCCCAGGCCGGCTTCCTGCCACCCGGGCAGTAATCATGGCCCGTGAACAAACGTGTGTCGTCCGGCAGAGCAAGAATGCGTTGAATGCTTCTCCACAGTTGGCGCGCGCTGCCTCCGGGGAAGTCGGCGCGGGCAGTGCCGCCATCCGGCATGAAAATCGTGTCATGGATGAATGCGACATCGCCAACTACGTAGGCGATCGAAGCGAGCGTGTGGCCCGGCGTGAACAGCACCTCGACGTCCATGTCGCCGATCATGAAACGCTCGCCATCGGCGAAGAGGCGGTCCCACTGCGACCCGTCCGCAGGACAACAGCCGGCGATGTTGTAGATGCCTTGCCAGAGTTTTTGGACTTCCACGACTTTCTCGCCGATCGCGGTCGGCACCCCGGTCCTGTCCTTCAGATATCCCGCCGCAGAGAAGTGATCAGCGTGAGGGTGCGTGTCGAGTATCCACTCGAGCTCGTATCGCTCGCGCGCGATGTAGGCGAGAAGCTCATCGGCGGAGCGTGTGGCGGTCGCTCCGGATTTCGGATCGAAGTCGAGGACTGGATCAATGATGGCGCAGCGCTTCGTCTCCGGATCCGCGACAACGTACTGCACACTCGACGTCCGTTTCTCAAAGAAGCCTTTCACGATAGGGCGACCGTTGAGCTTTGATGCATTTTGCGTCGCCATCTGGGAAACTCCGTAAACGAATTTTGAGTGATCCCGTCTTTCAGTTCAAAGCCGTTCGATGACTTGCTGTAGTTTCTGTCGGACGGTTTGCGCTTTCTTCTCCAACTCGGGATTGCCGATCGCCTGCATTGACGCGACCGGATCGATCGCAGCGACTTCGACCTGACCCGAATCAAGTTCCTGCACAATCACATTGCAGGGCAACATGGTGCCGACCTTGTCTTCCAGCTTCAGTGCCTCGTGTGCGAGCTTCGGATTGCAAGCGCCGAGGATTTTGTAACGGCGGAAATCGACATCGAGCTTGCGCTTGAGCGTTTCCTTCACGTCAATCTCCGTGATTATGCCGAAGCCCTCCTCCTTCAAGGCGGCCGTGGTCTTGGCGACTGCGTCATCGAAGGATGATTGGAGTGTTTGCGCGAAATAGTAGCTCATTGTCTCATTCTCCTGGGGTGAGAGGTAAGGCGGGCCTGAAGCGTCATCGCCGGATGTATTTGATGAGAGCCGCAACCGCGAGGACCAAGAAGATCAAGACAAGCAGCCACACGAGCCCCATGCCCCACATCCCGATGCCCATCATGTCATTCATCATCTGCTTTTCTCCTTTGTCGGAGACCGGGCTCACGCGAGCGCGATGATGCCGCGTGCGATCACGTAAACGCCAACAGTTACAACAAGGCTTGCGAAGAGAAGGCTGAGCGCGCGTTTTCGCTGGGACAGCACGCGGCCGAGCGCAACACCAATTGCTCCTCCCATCACGCCTCCTAGGATGAAAAGTGCCGCGATCTTCCAATCGATCAGACCGGAAGCAGCGTAGCTTGCGGCGGTGGCTGCGCCGAAGGCGGCGACCGCGACGAGCGAAGTGCCGATTGCAAAAGTGAGCGGCATGCCGGTCGCGAACATCAAGCCTGGCACGATGAGGAAACCGCCGCCAATCCCGAAGAAGCCAGACAGAACGCCGACCACAAAGCCGATCCCGACCAGCAGCGGCAGAAGCTCGCGCACCGTGTCGGCGGTCAATCGCACACTAGGATCACCAGACCCATCGCGTCGGCGGAACATTGCGAGACCTACGAGGATCATCAGCAGGCCGAACAGTAACAGCAGCTTTTCGCCATCGAGTGCTTTGGCAAGCTCGGCGCCGAGAAGTGCGCCAATCGTTCCAGCCGCTGCGAACACCGCTGCGCAACGCCATTTGACATTCCCGGCGCGCGCGTGCGTGAGGAGATTCGTGAACGCGCTACCCGAGACTGCGAGGGCGCTCGTTCCGATCGCGACGTGCGGTGGACTCACGTCAACCAGATAGACGAGCAGCGGCACTGCTAGGATCGAGCCGCCACCTCCGACGAGCCCCAGTACAAGCCCAACTACTCCGCCAGATGCGGTCGCCAGGAGATTTGTCGCGAGCGCCGGCATGAAGCCTCTACGCGCTTGCGGCGGTGTGCGGCCGCCGGTTCCAAGGAGCGAGCGCGAGCAGCCGGGCCATGCCGCAGGTCCCAGTCAGTCCGGCAAACACAAGGCCGGCTCCGACCACACCAGCGACTATGTAAAAGGCAGGATGAAGCAGAGCCCCGGAGACCACACCAATGAGCGCCAATGTTCCCGCGGCAATCTGGACCTGCCGCATCAATTCGAGGGGCTGCCGCCTGTTCCTCACGATCGGCAGGCCTGCGGACTTCCAGGCCTCGATGCCTCCCTCCAGAATGTAAGCGTCGGAGTCGGTGACAGAGCCAAGCCGCTCGGCCGCTGCGTTGGTGCGGCTACCGGACCGGCAATGGAAGATCACCGCCGGCGCACGGTGATCGAGCGGACCAGCGATCTGCGAAAGAGCATAATGCTTAGCGCCGGGAATACGCTCACGCGCATGCTCGTCCGCCTCGCGCACGTCCACAACAGTTGCGCCACACTCGACAAGGCGCTTCGCGTCTTCGGCAGAAATCGGCTGCACCGTCATGTTTTTTTCCTTTTCTGCTTCGTAGCCTGGAGGCCGCGAGCTTCGATTCACTGGCCGAGATCGTCTGAACCAAACCCGATCCAGACCGGCGCGCTTCAACCGGCCGCGATGTCTGGGCAGAACAGGTCCTTCAGCAGTTCGAGCACTTTCGCAGCCTTGGGGTCTGCAATCCGGTAGTGCATCATCTGTGACTCACCGTCAACTCCGGGCGCGCGATGAGGTGGCATAGGATCAGAAGCCGCTTCTCATTGGCCATGAGCTTCAAAAGCTGCGCCGCCTCCGACGCCCTCGTCTCCAGCTCCAAAAGCTTCGTCAGTTGCGCGACCGTCATCCGTCCTCCATTAGCATTGACTTAATTAGGAAGTGTTCACATATCCGTCAAGGCCCGGCGATTTCGCAATCTGGGCGTTGGAACGGAAGGACGACATCAATGCTGTCTCGCCGCACGATCTTGACCGCTGCGGCTCTGGCCGGTGCCGGGGCTGGAATCTCACATCCGCTCTGGCAAGCTGCCGCTGCCCCTGAGCCGCAACTGCTGAAGATTCCGGGTCTGATTGATGCTCGGAAAGAAGGACAGTCGCTGGCGCTAAAGGTCCAAACCGGCACCACGACATTCTTTCCGGGCCAGAAAAGCTCCACGCTCGGCTATAACGGCAGCTATCTCGGGCCAGTGATCCGCCTTCATCGGGGCGACGATGTCGAGATCGCGGTCACGAACGCCCTCAATGAGGACACGACCGTCCACTGTCATGGCCTCCTCATCCCTGGCGAAATGGATGGCGGACCGCACCAGCTCATCCGCCCCGGCACCACGTGGCG
>JAFKKQ010000175.1 GCA_017304505.1 Hyphomicrobiales bacterium
GACTTCGGTTCGGCAGGCTGGGGCGCCGCAGGCTCCGGCGCCATGATACTCACCGGGGGAATCGAATCGGCTGACGGAAACTCATATTTGCTCGGCCTCGCCGCCGTCGACGGTGCCCGCACAGAGGCCGCGCCGGTGGCCCCATCGGAAGTGGCTGGAGCGGCAGCCACGGTGGCGCCGTTCGGCTGCCAAGCCAGCGCATGCACGCCGACACGTGTTTCAAACGCCCGCGATTTCATGTTGGCCAGGACCGCACTGCTGTCGCGCAGGAGCCGAAGATCGGGGCACGCTGACACGGTGCACCCGCGAGTCGTCAACACATGGGCCACCAGACCGAAGCGATCCGTCTCGATCGCGCGCCGCAACCGCTCCAGCGATGGCCCGTAGCTTGGATCGCGATCGGCCAAGGCGATGCTCGGCGCTAGCAAAGAATATCGCGCATCCACGTAGGCGACGGCGGCCGCAACCGTCTCCGGCGTCGAGAACAACGCCTTCTCGCAGCCGTCTTCGACTGCAGCACTGGCCACTGTGTCGAGGCAGGCGAGCGCGGAGCCCGGCGCGATGGCGCGCGCCGTCAGTTCCGCGGAACGCATCTCGATAGCGCCGCGGTCGATGGGCTGTTCCAGCGTCGGCAAGCGGCTGACGAGCACCCAGGCGAAAATGGCGCCGACAAGCATCAGCGTGCCCCGCCAGAACAGACCGGGCTTCCCGGCTTTCCCGGCATTTTGGAATGCCAGCACGCCCAGGATCGCCAGCGCGGCCAGCGCGGCAGCCGTCACACCTCCCGACAACACAAACGCACTGGTCATAGGATCAATGTCCGCGGTGGCTGGCTGCACTCAGCATGACGCCATCGCACTCACACCGCCAATGCATGTCCGCAGTATGGCGCAGACGCCGGCCCGGGACCATGCTCAAAAAAAGCTGCGCGCCCTGGGGACGCGCAGCTCCACATACCGCCGCGTTCGCAACTATTTCTTCTTGGGCGCCAGTCCTGCGGTCTCGACCACCTTGGCCCACTTGTCGATATCCTTGCGCAGGAATGCTCCAAATTCCGCCGGCGTCATGACCATCGGCACAGCGCCTTGTTTATTCCAGGCCGCGAGCACTTCGGGTCGATTGATCGCCTGGTTGACCGCGGCATTGAGCTTATCCACCACCGCCTTCGGGGTTCCCTTCGGTGCCATGATGCCGAGCCAGATGGTCGACTCGTAACCGGGCACACCCGCCTCCGCGATCGTCGGCACATTCGGCAGCACGCTCGAGCGCTTGGCCGAGGACGTTCCGAGCGCACGCACCTGGCCCGACTTTACGTTTTCCGCCATAGTGGTGATCGCGTCGAAGACCATTTGCACGTGGCCGCCGATGACGGCGCTTCGCATTTCACCGGATGCCTTGTGCGGCACGTGGACAATGTCGGTCTTGGTCATCGCCTTAAAAAGCTCTGCAGCCATGTGGTACGGCGTACCCGGGCCCGACGAACCATAGTTGAGCTTGCCGGGCTCCTTCTTCGCCAGCGCGATAAATTCCTTAAGGTTCTTGGCAGGCACGGAAGGATGCACGACCATCACAAGGTCGGACGAATTGACGCCGGCGATCGGCACGAAGTCGTCCATCAGCTTGAACGGCTTGTCGGGCTTGAGCGACTCGTTGACCGTATGCGTGTTCGACATCATCAGCAGCGTGTAGCCGTCGGGGGCCGATTTCGCGACCTCGTGGGTGCCGATGATGTATCCTCCTCCCGGACGATCCTCGACCACGAACGACTGCTTGAGCTGCTCCTGGAGCGCATGGGCAACCTGGCGCGCAAAAACGTCAGCCGGGCCGCCGGCGCCAAACGGAACGATGATCTTGACCGAGCGCGACGGATAATCCTGCGCTGCCGCGGGCGACGATAGCGCCGGCACCAGCGCGACAAGAGCAACCGCCGCCCCTCGAAGCAAATTCTGCATCTTCAATACCTCCCCTGGATTTTTTGAGCGGCCGACCGGCGGGTGCAGGGCCGAGGTCCGGCGGACCTCGGTTGCACAGCCCAGGCGACAGCAATCGGACGAACACCGACCGTCCATCTTTTTTTCAATGGCAGGAACGGTCGGGCGATTTAGCACGTGGAGGTTGCCGCGTGACAGCCTCTGCGGCCGAAAGTCCCGGCCGGAGATCGCCAACTGGCTGCCCACCGGGTGGGAACCATTCCCGTTGGGTGACGTTTCATCGCGAAGATCGAAACACACCGAAAGCCGGGGGAAGGCCGTGCGCGTCTTATTCGGAATGATCCTTGGCGTGGCACTGACGGTCGGTGCCGCCTTTGTTTCCGATACGTGGTCCGGCGGTTCGGACGCCACGTCGGCGACCAGTGGCAGCGCAGAATCCGTATCCGCGGATCACCGCAATATGGTCAATTGGGATGTCGTCGCCGAGAACGTGCGCATCGTGAGCCGCCGCGCACGCGAAGCATGGTCCACGCTGTCACACAAGGTTACGGGTTAACGTTCGCGATCGAGCTGGCTTTCTTTGGCTACGCGCTCAAATGCTTCGCCGGCACTCTTGATCCGATATTGATGCTCGTCGCCTTCCAGCGGCAGCAGTCTGACGACCTTGAACGAACCCGTGGCACCGAAACGGCCGAACGGACCGGAAGTGTAGCGCACACTCTGGCCGATCGAATATTTGTGTATTTTTAGCAACGGACTCTCCCGTTAACGCGCTGCAAACGGTCCCCGGCCCCCGACATCCATCGCTATGAATGCCTATTCACAAATTATAGCAGCTAAAGCCGGCCCATTGGTGTGAAAAATGCGCGCTGAAGGATACCCGGAACCCGGCACTATAAACAGGCAAAAATACCTACAAAATAACGAGTTACAGCGAGTTCCTAAGCTTTATTTGAGTTTCAGCGCCCGCCGCCACATTTGGGACGGCCTTCTGCCGTCCGCCGACGGCCAAACCGCATCAACATGCGGAATTCAAATGACTATCCGAACCTCACCGTACTGTGATCCGGCTGCCGCCGGCAAACCCGATTTCAGCCGCCGTTCGAAACTAGGATTCGACCCAATCGCTTCTTGAAGCCCTCATTCATGGAGGCCGTTATGGAACGGCTGCATTTCACCTGCCCCAACACCGGCCGGGATATCGACGTCGGCATCGACAGCGAACTGGAAACCCTCCTGCGCATCCGCAGCGACCGTATCGACGCCCAATGCCCTGTCTGCGGCGAACGCCACGAATGGCAGGTGCGTGAGGCCAGGCTCCGGCAAGCGGCCTAAACCGCTCGCTCGCTCCGCTCTCCGAGCATACGTGTGCCGGAGTTGCGATCGTCCTCATCAGGGTGCCGAAGGACAGCCGCGATCTCCCGCTTGGTGATCCGGGTGCCGTCGTCGCCTTCGATCAGCAATGCCACCCGGCCGTGACCTGCAATGTGGCGCGCCCAGCCGAATGCTTCGTCCAGGAGCCGAAACTCCTTGTAGAGCCAGTGCGCCTTTTCCATCGGGGGAACGGCCTCCGAGCCCGGCGGCCCGCTGTAAACTCTGTATGTCATCCCTGCGCCTCCTCCTGCCGCACTGGTCTTGACCCAAACCTAAAACGCAAAAGCCCCCGATTCATCACTCGGAGGCCCCACTCCAGGATCGACCAGCAGCGCTCCAACAACGCCCAAAGCGCCGGTTCGTTCCAAGGCTGCGACCGCGCAGCCGGACCGTATGGAACACCCCAACTCTCAGAATGATTCGACCCAGGGCCGTAATTCCACCTCAGCCGACCAGGCGCTGTGCGGCTGATGGATCACATGCAAATAGCTGGCGGCGATCGAATTGGGATCGAGCAGGCTCGCGGGCTTGCCCGGCTGCTCCTCGCGCCGCGCGCTCTTGATCCCGCCGTCGATCACCATATGAGCGACGTGGATTCCCTGTGGGTGCAGTTCGCGCGCCATGCTCTGTGCCAGCCCGCGGAGGGCGAATTTACCCATCGCAAACGCCGCTGACTGCGCATAGCCCTTGATGCTGGCCGAAGCGCCGGTGAAAACGATGCAGCCGTGCCGTTTCGGCAGCATGCGCCGAACCGCCTGCTGGGCGACCAGGAAGCCGCCAAACGCCGAGACCATGAGCGATTTCTCGACCTCGTCAGGATCGAGATCGACGAGCGGGCCCCTCGTGCGGTAGCTCGGGTTGTAAATAACGATCTCGGGGGAGCCGAAACCGTCGTCCAGATCGGCGAACAACTTTTCCACGTCGGTGCGACGGCTGGCGTCGCAAGCCAAGGTCACAGCGCCGATCTGTTGCGCGAGCCCGGCAAGATCCTCGGTCGAACGCGCGGCAAGCGCGACCTTGATACCTTCGGTGACCAGCGCCCGCGCCAATGCCGCGCTCAGGCCCGATCCAGCGCCGACGATCAGCGCGGTGTTGAACTTGATTTGCGTCATCGCACCCTCCAAGCGGCTGGAACGCCATTGCCGCAACGTTGATCCGCCGACACAATATCCCGGAAGCAAGCAGAGGAGCGAACGATGCGCGCGGCTTTTTATGAGCGAAATGGCGCAGCCCGCGAAGTGCTCGCCGTCGCCGACGTCGAAACGCCCCAGCCCGGCCCGGGCGAAGTGCGGGTCAAGCTCAGAACGTCCGGTGTCAATCCATCCGACGTCAAAGTTCGCGAAGGCCGTATCCGCAAGAACGTCTATCCGCGCGTCATTCCGCACAGCGACGGCGCCGGCGAGATCGACATGGTGGGCGATGGCGTGCCGGCAGCCCGCAAGGGTGAGCGCGTCTGGGTCTGGAATGCGCAATGGAAGCGCCCGTTCGGCACTTGCGCCGAATATGTCGTGCTTCCGACCGCCCTCGTGGTGCCGCTGCCGCGCGACACGAGCTTCGAGGCCGGCGCATGCCTCGGCATTCCGGCGATGACGGCCTATCACGCCGTTGCCGTCGCAGCCCCGACCAAGGGTCAAAACGTGCTGGTGAGCGGCGGCGCAGGCGGCGTTGGCCATTACGCCATCCAGTTCGCCAAGGCGCGCGGCGCAACGGTGCTGACCACGATCAGCTCCGAGGCCAAGGCCAAGCTCGCGCGGCAGGCCGGCGCCGATCACGTCATCGATTACAAGCGCGAGAATGTCGGCGAGCGCGTCGCGGCATTGACCGGGAAGGCCGGCATTGACGCTGTCATCGAAATGGATCTCGCGGCAAACGCCAGACTTTATCCCGGCCTGTTGCACCCCCGCGGCCAGGTGGTTGTGTATGGCACCGGCAGCTCTGAAGCGACGATCCCGGCGCAACCATCTCTCGTCAACGCAATGACGATCAGGTTTGTCTATGTCTACGAGTTGAATACCGAAGAGCGCACGACCGCGATCACGGCGATCGCG
>JAFKKQ010000176.1 GCA_017304505.1 Hyphomicrobiales bacterium
CGCGATAGCCGCCGTAATCGGTCGGCTCCGGTTTGCGCAACAGGCCAGCCCCAACAGCAATCGCCCTGGCGAAAACGGTGTCGACCTCGGCGGCGGTTGCGCAGTTCCACGCCAGCGTCGAGCCGCGAAATGTGCTGGACTCCGGTTGCGACGGCAACACGGCATCGTCGGCAAGTTTATCCCAATCCCACAGCGCCAGCACCACACCGCCGGCATCGATGAAAGCGATCTCGTCGCCGGTGGCACGAACCTTCCGCGCAAAGCCCAACGCCTCATAGAACCGCGCGCTCGCCGCCACGTCGCGCACGCCGAGCGTCACGACGGTCAACCTTGGCTGGAAAACTTTCATCCGAACAGACTGAGCTGCTCGGCGCGCGGCCGGGGCGAACGGAAATGCGCCGTGGTCAACGGGGTCTTGTGCCGGTTCAAACCGAGCCGCTCGCAGGCCGTTTCGAAACGGCGGCCGACCATCCAGGCGTAGGGCCCGGTGCCTTTCATGCGCTCGCCGAAGGTCGAGTCGTAATCCTTGCCGCCGCGCATGTCGCGGATGAGCTTCATGACATGCGCGGCGCGATCCGGATAATGGGCGTTGAGCCATTCCACGAACAGATCGCGCACTTCGAGCGGCAACCGGAGCAGCACATAGCCCGCGCCCTGGACTCCGGCAACCGATGCGGCATCGAGAATGCGCTCGATGTCGGCGTCGTTGATGGCCGGGATGATGGGTGCCACCATCACCGAGGTCGGCACGCCCGCCGCCGACAATTGCCGCAACGCTTCAAGCCTGCGGCTCGGCGTCGCCGCGCGCGGCTCCATCGTGCGCGCAAGTTTCGCATCGAGCGTCGTCACCGACAGCGCGACACGCACGAGGTTGCGCTCCGCGAGCCGCGCGAGGATGTCGAGATCGCGCAGGACCAGCGACGACTTGGTGACAATGCCGACCGGATGCCCGGCGCGCTCCAGCACTTCGAGGATGCCGCGCATCACCTGATGCTTGCGCTCGACCGGCTGATACGGATCGGTGTTGGTGCCGATGGCGATGGTGCGCGGCTCATAGCCCGGCGCCGACAGTTCCTTTTCCAGGAGCGCCGGCGCGTCGGGCTTCACAAACAGCTTGGATTCGAAATCGAGACCGGGCGACAATCCGAGATAGGCGTGTGTCGGCCGCGCGAAGCAATAAACGCAGCCGTGCTCGCAGCCGCGATACGGATTGATCGAACGGTCGAACGAAATATCCGGCGAGGTGTTGCGGGTGATGATCTTGCGCGTGGCGTCAACGGAAACCGTGGTCGCGAACGGCGGCAATTCCTCAAGGCTCTGCCAGCCGTCGTCGAAGGCGATACGGGCAATCGGCTCGTAGCGCCCGGACGCATTGGAGAGCGTACCGCGCCCCCTGCGGCGCTCGCGCTCGACGCGCGTGCCGGGCATCCCCGCCGAAGTCGGGCTTCCCGCCGGCGCGGAGGGCACCGACGCCGACGGGACTCGGACTGCTGCTGATGAACGGGCCATGATTGCGATCCAACCAACTGCGATCCAATGCTGTGCTATCTAGGGGATCACTTAGAACAAAACAAGAACAAACTCATACGCTGCATCGAAATTTCTAGCGTATTGAAACAACATCGGATTTCTGCACTTGTTCCCGCAGAACCGGTGGATGGCGCCGGCCGAAGGAGCCTGCCCTATGAAAAAGACCCTGCTGATCGGCGCGCTCGTGACCGCCGCGTTGCTGCCGGCGGGCGAAAGCCGCGCCTATTACGAGGGACCGTGGTGCGCGGTCGTCAACGACGGCGCAGGCAACGTCGTCGAAAACTGCTCGATGCGCTCGTTCGAAATGTGCCGCCAGGAAGCCTTGCTGGGTGGCCCGACAGGGTTCTGCCGGATCAACGGGCGCTTCCCCGGCTATTGGTCAAAGCCGGGTCAGCCGCATAAAGCCAAGCACAAGCGCCGGCACCACAGCCATCACCGCGGCTGAGCCGCTCCCGGCGGGGCGTCAGCGCCCTTCAAGCTCCGGCATTGCGAAGTCTTCCCAGCCGGGAACGTCGGCCACTTCCGAGAACGGCTTGCCGAACGGCTTGGTCGCGTCGACACCGATCGCCGATGCGGTGCGCATCGGCCGTGCCAGCTTCGGATCGTCGATCGAAGGGTCCGAAGGACCTGCCGGAATGTCGCCGACGATGATCGTGTCTTTCTGCGGCTGCACGCGGAACGCCATCGCCCATTCCACTTCCGAGGAGGAATGCACGTCGATGTCCGGGTCGACGACGATGGTCCATTTCGGACGGATATTGCTCGACATCGAAGCGAGGATCACCTGGCGTGCCTCGCCGGCGAAGCGCTGGTTCATCGAGATCACGACGTAGAACGACACGCCCGCGGAGGCCCGCACCGACACACTCTCGATGGTCGGAAACTGGCGCTTGAGCGTCTTGAGGAACGACGCCTCGAACGGAATCTGCTTGAGGATATGGTTCTCGGTCACCGGCTCGCCGGTCAGGAGGCCCTGGAAGATCGGCTTCTTGCGGTGGGTGATGGCGGTGACGCGGCCGACAGGCTTCGGCGTCGCCGGCGTGTAGTAGCCGGTGTACTCGCCGAGCGGCCCCTCCATCACCGTTGTGTCCATATCGACCTCGAACTCGATCACCATCTCTGCGGTGGCGGGCACTTCGATGTCGCAAGTCTTGCATTTGACCAGTTCGACCGGCGCGCCGCGCAAGCCGCCGGCAACCTCCCAGTCGTTGGTCTGGTCGTGCACCTGCACCTGACACGTGTAGGCGAGGATGGGATCGACGCCGATCACCAGCGCTCCGCGTGGCTTGATGCCGAGCTTCTGCGCCTTCAGTTGGTTCTTGCCGAAGCGGTGGAAGGGCTGCGCCGAGAACGAAACGGTGTCCTTGCCGAGAATGAGGAAGCGATAGTGGCCGATGTCCGGCACGCCCGTTTCCGGATCCTTGGACACGACGATGCCTGGCGTAATGTAAGGCCCGCCGTCCTTCGGACTGTAGGTCGGGATCGGCAGCCGGCGCAGGTCGATGTCGTCGCCGGTGAGAACGACCTCCTGGCACGGTGCGCTGCCCTTGGCCATGACCGGCGCTATCGGATTGTCGAGACCGTCGAGCACCTTTTGCAGGATGCCTTTCTCGTCGGTCTGGAACGCCAGCAGCGCCTGGGCGCGGTTGGAATAGACGCCGCAGACCAGCGGAAATTCGGTGCCGGTATCGTTGAAGGACACGGCGACACCGCCGGCCTTGTAGGCGTGCTTGAGCGCCTTGCCGACATCGGCCATCGCAATCGGCCGGTTGACGTCGATCAGTTCGCCATGCTGGCGCAAGACATCGAGAAACTGGCGAAAATCCTGATACGGCATGGCGGTCTCCCCGAAGCGGACGTGCCGATAGACACTGAGGGTCCTTCGCTGTCAATGCGCTGGACACGGCGCGCCAATGGATGCAGCGTGCGCGCCACGATGGAATGGAGAACACACCGATGAAGATGCGTGTCGCACCGACACTCGCGCGGATTTTCGCACTCGTATTGGCCTTTGGCACCGCCGGTACGGCGTCCGCGCAAACGGCAGCCGATGCGAAATGGCCGGACAAGCCGATTCACATCATCGTGCCGCTGCCGGCCGGCTCCGCCGCCGACGTGATGGCACGCCTGATCGGCCAGAACCTGAGCAAGCGGCTCGGACAGCCGGTCATCATCGACAACCGCAGCGGCGCGAGCGGCGTCATCGGCAGCGACGCCGTCGCCAAGTCGGCGCCGGACGGCTACACGCTCGGGGTTGCGACTTCGACCACGCACATCACCGCGCCGGTTCTCAATGCAAAGATGCCCTACGACGCGGCGAAGGATTTCACGATGATCGCCATCGTGGGCGAATCGCCCTACGTGCTGGTGGCCCGTCCCGATCTTCCGGCGAAGACCGTCGCCGAGATGGTCGCGCTCGCCAAGGCGAAGCCCGGCACGCTCAGCTATTCGTCCGTCGGCAATGCAAGCCAGGCGCGTCTTCTGGGCGAGTTGTTCTCGTCGTTGACCGGCGTGAAGCTCAATCACATTCCTTATAAGACCTCGACCCATGCTGTGATCGACTTGGTCGAGGGCCGCATCGACATGCAGTTCGGCATCGTCGGCAGCAGCCTCGCCCTGATCCGCCAGGGCAAGTTGCGCGCGCTCGCCACGACGACGGCGCGCCGCACGCAAGACCTGCCGGATGTGCCGACGATGGCCGAGGCCGGCGTTCCGGGCTTTGTCTCCAGCCTGATGTTTGCGCTGGTCGCACCGGCCGGCATCCCCGCTCCGATCGTGAAGCGGCTCAATCACGACGTGGTGGAGATCATGGCCCTGCCCGAGGTGAAGCGCGCGCTGGCTTCACAGGCGATCGAGGCGACATCGAGCACGCCGGAGCAGGCCACCGAGCGCTTCGCCAAAGAGATCGGGTCTTGGAAAAGCCTCGCGATCAAGGCGGGCCTGCGGTCGCAATAATCGCGGCGGCCTCCTCCACCGAGCCGTCGTCATGGCCGGGCTCGTCCCGGCCATTTCGTTTTAGCAGACCGTTGAAGAGGGCTTCCGTCATTCCGGGGCGTGCGCAAGCGCGGTTACGCGCGATAGCGCGAACCCGGAATCCAGAGGCAAATTTCGCGCTTGTATCTGGATTCCGGTTTCGGCCTTCGGCCGGCCCGGAATGACAACGGCGAGTTTTTTTAACGATCCACTAAGCCGTCGCGCCCTTGGCTTTCGGGCGGCGCATGTGCTCGTCGAGGCGTGGCATCAGTTCGACGAAATTGCAGGGCCGGTAACGGTAGTCGAGCTGATGGACGAGGATTTCGTCCCAGGCATCCCGGCACGCACCCGGCGAGCCCGGCAGGCAGAAGATGAACGTCGCCTTGGCAACGCCGGCGGTCACGCGCGACTGGACGGTGGACGATCCGATCTTGGCGTGACTGATCAAATGAAAGACCGTGGAAAAGCCATCCATCCGCTTTTCGAACAGCGGCTCGACCGCCTCCGGTGTCACATCGCGCCCGGTGAAGCCGGTGCCGCCGGTCGAGATAATGACGTCGACTGCGGGATCATCCATCCAGGTTTGCATCCGCTCCTGAATCCGCACCACATCGTCCGCGACGATGGCGCGATCGGCAACGGCGTGTCCCGCCTTCTCGATCCGCTCGGCGAGCGTCGCGCCGGACTTGTCGTCGGCAAGCTCGCGGGTGTCGGACACCGTCAGCACCGCGATCTTGAGCGGGACGAACGGACGTTGCTCGTCGATACCGGGCATCTCGATCCTAAAGTTGAGCGGCGGCGAAGGTGTTGCACGCCTTGATGGTGCCTTCCCTGAAACCTG
>JAFKKQ010000177.1 GCA_017304505.1 Hyphomicrobiales bacterium
GTGCAGGCCCCACAGCAGCAGCGCCACGCCGCCCATCAGATCGAGGAGAACAATCGTGCCCATTCCTGCCGGCCTTGCTCTCTCCTCAACATAGGCCGGCAAGTCGCGTTGGCGAGGAAAAGTTTCGGGGCCGGTATCTCTTCTGTCGACGAGACGGCAGCCTCGATCAACGGCCGCGGTGGTCGCGAACAACCGAGCGGTGGTCACGAACCGTCCCACCCTGCTGACCTGAGGGCGCGGGCTGGACTTTGGGATCCTGAACGCCATAGCCAGGATGCGGGCGGTGGCCGCTGTAAACGCGAACCCCGCCTTGGGGCGACGAATACGGTGAGCCATCCCCGCGATGATCGCGCGTGGTGCCGCCGGCAAAGGCGGCGGTGCTCGCGAGGGTCAAAGCAATCGCCGAAGCGGCGATGAGAAGCCGTTTCATGACATGCTCCCGATGCTGGTGACGTTTTCCGCGTTCGATAGCGGTATGTCGCGCCAGCACCCGGCCAGGTTCAAAGCGGCTCTTTGTATCGGGATTGTTCCGACGGAAACGAAGCGCGTCAGATTTGCGAAGCGACCTGTTCGAGGCCGATCACGCGGGCAAGCTTGCGCACCTCGCCCTTCTGATCTTCGCGCAGCCGCATCAGGAGCGGCATCGCGGCTGAAATCAGATTTTGCACTTCCGGGCTGTTGACGTCGATCGCGACCTTGCGGCCGCGCTTATGTCCGGCGGAATGCAGTTGGGTGCGCGCGACCTCGCGCAACGCCGTCTCGACCGCGGGCCAGTATGCCATCTGGTCCGGCGTCAGCCGCAGGCGACTCTTGAGCCCGGCGATCTGGCCGTCGCCGAGAATGTCGCCGCTCTCGGGCGGCAGGGCGGCGCGCTTGGGCTTTCGGGGCGGCAATGGTGGGTGGATGGCGGCGGCCGGCGCTGGCGCCTCCGCCGTCGAAGGGGTCGGATCGGGGATTGCGGGCGCGGCAACGGCATCGGTGAAGCGGCCGATGTCGGCGCCTTCCTGGGCCGAGGCCAGCGTGTAATCGTTCGTTGCGAAAGCGTCCGGCGTCAGCGCCGCGCGGATAACCGGAAGCCTGTCGGTCTTGTTGGAGGCGTTCGAGGCCTGCGGGTCGAGGCTCGCAATCCGGTCGGCCTTGGCTGCATTTTCGGCTTTGCCAAGCGCGGCATAGGACGGAAGGATGACGTAGGCGCTGTATCCGGCCGGAAGCCCCACGAGAGCGCAAAGAGCCACGAGACAGAGGGCAACGTGGACGACGGGGCGTTTGGACAAGCGTGTCACTCCCACGCGATAAGGTTCGGTGCGCCGTCTTGTTCGCAAAGTCCGATTAATGCCGGCTTAACCATACCGGCCCGCGCGCGATGGGACGTTGCCGCCGCCTCAGCGCGTACGCGCCAGAAACGTCATTCGCTTGTTATTGTGGCCGATGTTTGAGCGGGCGCGCTCCACCGTAAAGCCCGCCGCCTCGAGCTTGGCCGTGATCTCGGCATCATCGTACCGGGCAAGGCCGACCGATTTGCGCAGCCGCCAGTAGCTGGAAAACCGCGTGCGGACCAGGCCGCAGAGCGCCGCGCCGGCAAATCCCTCCTGCCGCCCGAAACGCAGCAGCGCGAGCGCGTCGCCCAGCGCGGAGACCTTGCGGGGGATGACATCGCCCAGCACGAACAGCCCGCCCGGCTTGAGCAGCCGGTAAAACAGCGTCAGCAGTGCGTCGAGGTCGGATGCGCTGAGATATTGCAGAACCGAATGCATGACGATGACGTCGAGGGAGTGCGCCGGCATGGTCGCAACATCCTCGGGCTTGCGCACCACGATCCGGCTGTTGCCCGCGAAACGGCCGGCAAGCGTGGCCCGCACGTTCGGCGCCGGCTCGCTTAAGATCAGACGCGCGAGGTCCTCGGCGACAAGGTCGGCCGCCAGCGCTTCGCCGCAGCCATAGTCGAGCATCACGCCGTGGCCGCCCTCGGGCGCGTACCGGGCGATATCCTGCGCGATACGCCGGAAGTGCGCGGCCTCGTGGCGTTTGTTGACGTAAATTGGGTGCTTGGTGTCCCAGAAGGCGATCCAGTCGGATGAGGGCATGAAACGTCGCTTTGCTTAAGTGTGCCACAGGCGCGGCAGCGCGCCGTGCTTGCCGAGCACCGGATCGGTGTCCGGCACCGGAACATCCGGAATCCATTGCAGCGCCTGGGCGTGTTCTTCTTTGCTGCCGCGGCAGAGGTCGTAGCGGCCGGTCTTGGGGTAGGCGCCGATCACCACGAGGTCTGCGTTCGCTTGCACGCACTGATGGCCGGTGCCGGCCGGCAGCACAACCACGTCGCCCGATACCAATTCGATCTCCATCCCGTGCTGGCCGCCGAACCGAACGCGGGCGCGGCCGCGCGCGATAGCCATGCTCTCATGGATGCGGGAATGATAGTGCACGTAAGGGTAAATCCCGTTGCGCCACAGATCGCCCCAGCCGTTGCCGCGAAATGCCTTTTCGATCGTGCCTTCGGGATCGGGAGTACCGATGAGGTCGATGGCGGCGCGATAAACCAGAAGCGGCAGGCGCGGGTTGTTGGGAATCAGGCCGTCGTCGGCGAACCGATGGGTTTCGGGGTTGGATGGGCCGGCGGCGGTCCTGCGAGGAGACGTTCCGATGGAAGGCATGTCGAAACTCCGTCGGCCGGAACGATCCTACGGCAGCAGCCTCCATGCAACCGCCTGACTTGCTCCTATCCGGCTTGCACCCACTTGGCTTGCATCCGGTTTGCGCTTAACCCGCCAGCAGCGATCCGGCTTGTTTCCGGTCGGCCGCAGACGTCTTCCGTCGCACCCGCATCAGTTCGACGAAGCGCGTAAAGAGGTAGTGGCTGTCGCGCGGACCGGGCGAGGCTTCCGGATGATATTGCACCGAGAACACCGGGCGGTCTCGGAGCGCAATGCCGCAGTTCGAGCCGTCGAACAGCGACACATGGGTCTGCTCGACGCTGGACGGCAGGCTGTCCTTGTCCAGCGCGAAGCCGTGATTCATCGACGTGATCTCGACCTTGCCGGTGGTCATGTCCTTCACGGGATGGTTCGCGCCGTGGTGGCCCTGGTGCATCTTTATGGTCTTGCCGCCCACCGCGATGCCGAGCATCTGGTGGCCGAGGCAGATGCCGAACGTGGGTGTGCCGGAGTCGACCAGCGCCTTGATCACCGGCACGGCATATTCGCCGGTCGCCGCCGGATCGCCGGGGCCGTTGGAGAGGAACACGCCGTCCGGCTTCAGCGCCAGGATGTCCTCGGCCGAGGTTTGCGCCGGAACCACGGTGACCTTGCAGCCGGCGCTCGCCAGCAGGCGCAGGATGTTGCGCTTGCTGCCGTAGTCGATGGCGACGACATGGAATTCCGGTGCGGTTTGGCGACCGTAGCCTTCGTTCCACCGCCATTCGGTCTGGTCCCAGGTGAAACGCTGCGCGCTGGTGACCATCGGCACCAGATCCATGCCGACCAGGCCCGGCCATTGGTGCGCTTCTTTCTTCAGCGCATCGAGATCGAATTTCCCCGAGGGCTGGTGCGCGACCACAGCGTTGGGCATGCCCTTTTCGCGGATCAGCGCGGTCAGTGCGCGGGTGTCGAGGCCGCACAGGCCGACGATGCCGCGCGCCTTGAGCCATTGGTCGAGGTGGCGGCTGGAGCGGTAATTTGACGGCTCGGTGATGTCGGCGCGCAGGATGACGCCGCGCGCGCCGGTGGCCGCCGCCATGTTGACCGTTTCGATGTCGTCGTCGTTGGCGCCGACGTTGCCGATGTGCGGGAAGGTGAAGGTGATGATCTGGCCGGCATAGGAGGGATCGGTCAGGATCTCCTCATAGCCGCTCATCGCGGTGTTGAAGCAGACCTCGCCGACGGCGTGGCCGGTGGCGCCAAGGCCGTGGCCTTCCAGCACGGTGCCGTCGGCCAGCACCAGCAGCGCCGTGGGTTTTCGCTCGGTCCACCCGGAATCGTCTTGTTTGGGGCTCATATGGGGCCTAGATAGGCCTCCGGGCCGCTGCCGTCAAAGGCCTCTGACACATGTGAACAGCCGGTTCGGCCGGGAAGGGGTTTCCGTGCTGCGCGACGCGATCAACACCGCGATGAAAGAGGCGATGAAGGCGCGCGACGAGCGCCGCGTCTCCACGCTTCGGATGATGAACGCCGCGATCAAGAACGCCGATATCGAGGCGCGCGGGCAGGGCAAGGAGCCGCTCAACGAGGCGGACCTGATGTCGCTGTTCCAGAAGATGATCAAGCAGCGCCAGGAATCCGCCGAACTCTACGAGAAGGGCGGCCGCGCCGAACTCGCCGAACAGGAAAAGGGCGAGATCGCCGTCATCTCGTCCTACTTGCCGCAGCAGATGTCGGACGTGGAGGCGGGCGCCGCCATCTCCGCCGTGCTGCAGGAGATCAACGCCGAGACCATGAAGGACATGGGCCGCGCCATGACGATGCTGCGCGAGCGCTTCGCCGGCAAGATGGATTACGGCAAGGCGAGCGGCAAGATCAAGGAATTGCTGAGCAAGAAGTAGCGGCCCGGCTGACGGCGCGGACTTTCTCGGCGAATTTGCCCAGCGGATTTTTCCGGCCATCGCCGTGCCCGTCGCAGGACGCGCGGCCCGCGTCTCGTTGAAAAATCACGTCCGTCTCAAGCTGCGCTCAAGCGCGCCTCAAAGTCTTTCGGCTGGCGAAGGGTCAAGGTGGTTCATCCGCAATCCACCCGATGGAGGATGATCATGCCTGCAGCAGCCCCGACCGCCGCCGCGACCCCGCTTCCAACCGCCGGCACGCCCGATCTTGCCGCCGTGAAATCCAAGCAGCACGCGGCGTGGTCGTCCGGCGACTATGCCTTGATCGGTGCGACGCTCCAGATTGTCGGCGAAGCCTTGTGCGAGGCTCTCGATGTGCGGTCGGGCCAGAGCGTGCTCGATGTCGCCGCCGGCAATGGCAACGTGACGCTCGCCGCCGCGCGCCGCTGGTGCGATGTCACATCGACAGACTACGTGCCGGCGCTCTTGGAGCGTGGTCGCGCGCGTGCCGCCGCCGAGGGTCTTACGATCGCGTTCAAGGAGGCCGATGCCGAGGCGCTGCCGTTCAAGGACAACAGCTTCGATGTCGTCGTCTCCACCTTCGGCGTGATGTTCACGCCGAACCAGGACAAGGCCGCCGCCGAAATGCTGCGCGTTTGCAAACCCGGCGGCAGGATCGGTCTTGCCAACTGGACGCCCAATGGTTTCATCGGCCAGTTGTTCAAGACGCTCGGCCAGCACCTTCC
>JAFKKQ010000178.1 GCA_017304505.1 Hyphomicrobiales bacterium
GCTGCTGCTGTGGGGCCTGCACATGGTCCACACCGGCATTCTGCGCGCGTTCGGCCCCGATCTGCGGCGCGTTCTGTCCCGCGCGCTCGGCAATCGTCTCAGCGCCTTTGCAGCCGGGCTCGGTCTGACCGCGGTCCTGCAAAGCAGCACGGCGACCGCGCTGATGACCGCCTCGTTCACGACCGAGGGCGTGGTCACCCTGGTAACGGCGCTGGCAATCATGCTGGGTGCCAACGTCGGCACCACGCTGATCGTGCAGGTGCTGTCGTTCAATATCGCGGCGGCGGCTCCGGTTCTGTTCATCCTTGGCCTCATCGCGTTCCGTGGCGGCGCCCGCACCCGCATGAAGGACGTCGGCCGGGTGGCGATCGGGCTCGGCCTGATCCTGCTGTCGCTGCATATCCTGCTCGACACCCTGGCGCCGGCCGAGCAGGCGCCGGCGATGCGAACGTTGCTCGCCGCCATCACCGGCGATCCGCTGCTCTGCATCCTGATCGCTGCCGCGCTGACCTGGGCTGCCCACTCCAGCGTCGCCACCGTGCTGCTGTTCATGTCGCTCGCCTATTCCCATTTCGTCACGGCGGAAGCCGCGCTCGCGCTGGTGCTCGGCGCCAACCTCGGCAGCGCCATCAATCCATTGTTCGAAGGTGTCCGCCGCGGCGATCCCGCGAGCTACCGAATGCCGGTCGGCAATCTCGTCAATCGCCTGGTCGGCATCGTCCTGGTCGTGCCGTTCCTGCATCCGGTCGCGCGCGAACTCAGCGCGCTGCAGCCCGATCCATCGAAGATGACCGCGGGCTTCCATGTCGCCTTCAACATCGCGACCGCGCTCCTCTTCATCGGCCTGCTCGGCCCGCTCGCCAATCTCCTGGAACGGCTCTTCCCAACTCGCGCAAGGGCCAGCGATCCCACCGCGCCGCGCCATCTCGACCCCACCGCGCTCGATACGCCGTCGCTCGCTCTCGCGGACGCCGCGCGCGAGGTGCTGCACATGGGCGATCTGGTGGAGATCATGCTGCGGCAGGTGATGAAAGCGCTGATGACCAACGACCGCGCGCTGGTCGCGGAAGTCTCGAGCATGGATAACGCCGTCGACCGCCTCGATGAAGCCATCAAGCTTTACGTCGCCAAGCTCACCGGCAACAGCCTCGACGAGCGCGAGGCGCGCCGCGCGATGGAGATCGTGTCGTTCTCAATCAATCTCGAACATGTCGGCGACATCATCGACAAGAACCTCAGCGAACTGGCCGACAAGAAGGCCAAGCGCCGACTGCAATTCTCGACCGAGGGCGCGGCCGAATTGGAGGCGTTCCACCGCCGCATCCTGGAGGACCTGCGGGTGGCGTTCGGCGTATTCATGTCCGGCAACGTCGAAGACGCCCGCAAGCTGATCCGGGAGAAGGCCCGGTTGCGTCACGCCGAGATTGCAGCCGCCGAGCGGCACTTCGAGCGCCTGCGCGAGGCGCGAACCGAAACCCTGGAAACCACGTCGATCCACCTCGACGTGCTGCGCGACCTCAAGCGCATCCATTCCCACATCTGCTCGGTGGCCTACCCGGTGCTGGACACGGCGGGGGAAATGGCGGGCGTTTCCGAGAGCGACCCGGTGACCCTGATGCTGCCGAACGGCAAGCCCGCCGAGCCGTAGCGGCGGGGGGCCCGATCGTTCCGGCCGGCTTTCCCCAAGCTTCGGTCTTTCCTGACAAAAAACGCCTGATGACAACCCGCTTTTCCGGGATTCCGGGGTTGGCTCACGCACGATTCTGGTCTAATCCCAATCGCGCGCGGGGTTGCCCCCGCAGGGGCGAAGGACGCGCGGCAAGCGCGCCCTTTTTTTGTGCCCGCGTTTCCCGGTCATTCCGGGGCGGCCGGCTGGCCGGCCCCGGAATTCAGATGCAAATGCGACCATGCGTCTGGATTTCCGGCTCGCTCGCATCGGGCTCGCCTGCACCTGGAGTGACGACGGAGAACATACGAAATCCGATGCCGAAACGAACCGACATATCTACCGTCATGATCATCGGCGCAGGCCCGATTGTCATTGGCCAAGCCTGCGAATTCGACTACTCCGGCACGCAAGCCTGCAAGGCGCTGCGTGAGGAAGGCTACAGGATCGTCCTGGTCAACTCGAACCCGGCCACGATCATGACCGACCCGGATCTGGCGGACGCGACCTATATCGAGCCGATCACACCGGAAATCGTCGCCAAGATCATCGAAAAGGAGCGCCATGTCGCTCCCGGCGGTTTCGCGCTGCTGCCGACAATGGGCGGGCAGACCGCGCTCAACACCGCGCTCTCGCTCAAGAAGATGGGTACGCTCGACAAGTTCGACGTCACCATGATCGGCGCCACCGCCGAAGCCATCGACAAGGCCGAGGACCGCGAGCTGTTCCGCGAGGCGATGAAGAAGATCGGCCTCGAAACGCCGCGCTCGCACCAGGTCAAGACCCTGCCGCAAGCGCTGGAGGCGCTCGAAGACATCGGTCTGCCCACCATCATCCGGCCGTCGTTCACGCTCGGCGGCACCGGCGGCGGCATCGCCTACAACAAGGACGAGTTCATCGACATCGTCGAGCGCGGCATCGACGCCTCGCCGACCAACGAGGTGCTGGTCGAGGAGTCCGTGCTCGGCTGGAAGGAATTCGAGATGGAGGTGGTCCGCGACAAGGCGGACAACTGCATCATCGTCTGCTCGATCGAGAACCTCGACCCGATGGGCATCCACACCGGCGATTCCATCACCGTCGCGCCGGCGCTGACGCTGACCGACAAAGAATACCAGATGATGCGCGACGCCTCGATCGCGGTGCTGCGCGAGATCGGCGTGGAGACCGGCGGTTCCAACGTGCAGTTCGCGGTGAACCCGGCGGACGGCCGCCTGATCGTCATCGAGATGAATCCGCGCGTGTCGCGCTCCTCGGCGCTGGCATCGAAGGCGACCGGTTTCCCCATCGCCAAGGTCGCAGCCAAGCTCGCGGTCGGCTACACGCTCGACGAGATCAAGAACGACATCACCGGCGGCGCGACGCCGGCCTCGTTCGAGCCGGCCATCGACTACGTGGTCACCAAGATTCCGCGCTTTGCCTTCGAGAAGTTCCCCGGCGCCGACCCAGTGCTGACCACATCGATGAAATCGGTCGGCGAAGCGATGGCCATCGGCCGCACCTTCCAGGAAAGCCTGCAGAAGGCGCTGCGTTCGCTCGAAACCGGCCTCACCGGCCTCGACGAGATCGCCATCGAGGGACTGGGCCAGGGCGACGACAAGAACGCCATCCGCGCGGCGCTGGGCTCGCCGACGCAGGACGGCATCCTCAAGGTGGCGCAGGCGATCCGGCACGGCTTCAGCGACGCCGACATCCATTCGGCCTGCAAGGTCGACCCGTGGTTCCTCGCTCAGTTGCGCGGCATCGTCGAGACTGAAGAACAAGTCCGCACCAAGGGCCTGCCGAAAGCCGCTGGCCCGTTCCGCCGGCTGAAGGCGATGGGCTTCTCCGACGCCCGGCTTGCCAAGCTCACCGGCCTCACCGCCGACGAGGTCGCCAAGCGGCGGCGCGCGCTCGACGTGCGGCCGCAGTTCAAGCGCATCGACACCTGCGCCGCCGAGTTCGCCTCGCCGACCGCCTACATGTATTCGACCTATGAAACGCCGTTCGCGGGCGCGCCAGCGAACGAGGCCGAACCGTCGGACCGCAAGAAGGTCGTCATCCTCGGCGGCGGCCCGAACCGCATCGGCCAGGGCATCGAGTTCGACTATTGCTGCTGCCACGCCGCCTTTGCGCTGAAGGAGGCCGGCTATGAAGCCATCATGGTCAACTGCAACCCGGAAACGGTGTCCACCGACTACGACACCTCCGACCGCCTCTACTTCGAGCCGCTGACCGCCGAGGACGTCATCGAGATCATCGATGCCGAGCGCACCAGGGGCACGCTGCACGGCGTGATCGTCCAGTTCGGCGGCCAGACGCCGCTTAAGCTCGCCGAGCCCCTGGAAAAGGCCAAGGTGCCGATCCTCGGCACCTCGCCCGACGCCATCGACCTCGCCGAAGATCGCGACCGCTTCAAGCACCTGATGGAGAAACTCAAGCTGCGGCAGCCGGAGAGCGGCATCGCAACGAGCCTCAAGGCTGCCCGCGCTTCGGTCGAAGCCATCGGCTATCCGGTGGTGATCCGGCCTTCCTACGTGCTGGGCGGCCGGGCGATGGAGATCGTCCACGACGCGCCGCAGCTCGACCGCTATCTCGCGCGGCTGACCGGCGACCTCAACCGGCCGTCGGAATTGGTCGTCTCACCCAAGCGGCCGCTGCTGATCGACCGCTACCTCACCGACGCGATCGAGGTGGACGTCGATTGCCTGTGCGACGGCCGGGACACCTACATCGTCGGCATCATGGAGCACATCGAGGAGGCCGGCATCCATTCCGGCGACTCGGCCTGTTCGCTGCCGCCCTATTCGCTCAGCGCCAAGACGATCGCGGAGCTTGAGCGCCAGACACGGGCGATGGCGCTGGCGCTCAACGTCGGCGGACTGATGAACGTGCAATACGCCATCAAGGACGGTGACGTTTACGTGCTGGAGGTCAATCCCCGCGCTTCGCGCACGGTGCCGTTCGTCGCCAAGGTGATCGGGCTTCCGGTCGCCAAGATCGCGGCGCGGGTGATGGCCGGCGAAAGCCTCGCCTCGTTCAAGCTCAAGCCGCTCAGCTTCGACTTGAAGAAATTCAAGCACGTCGGCGTGAAAGAGGCGGTGTTCCCGTTCGGCCGGTTCGGCGACAAGGTCGACACGGTGCTGGGCCCGGAGATGAAATCGACCGGCGAGGTGATGGGGCTCGACCGCGACTACAGCGTCGCCTTTGCCAAAAGCCAGCTCGGCGGCGGCGCCCGCCTGCCCAAGGAGGGGATCGTCTTCGTTTCGGTGCGCGACAGCGACAAGCCGAAGATCCTCGAATCGCTGAAAACGTTGCGGACGCTCGGCTTCGAGGTCATCGCGACCTCCGGCACACAACGCTATCTGGCCGAGCACGGCATCGAGGCCGCCAAGATCAACAAGGTGGCGGAAGGAAGGCCGCACGTCGTGGACGCCATCAAAAACGGCCATGTCCAGCTCGTTTTCAACACCACGGAGGGGGCCACAGCCCTGGCCGATAGCCGGCCGCTGCGGCGGGCGGCCCTCTTGCATAAAGTCCCCTACTACACCACTCTTTCCGGGGCCGTCGCTGCGGCGCAGGGCATCAGGGCCTACCTC
>JAFKKQ010000179.1 GCA_017304505.1 Hyphomicrobiales bacterium
CACGCCAAGCCCCTTCGCCGGTGCGTTCCACGGTCGCGCCCAGTGCGCGCATCACCTTGCCCGTGTTGATGACGTCCTCGCCCTCCAGAAGCCCGGTGATCCGGGTTTCGCCTATGGCAAGCGCACCGAGAATGACGGCGCGGTGCGAAATCGACTTGTCGCCGGGCACGCGCACGCGCCCGCTCAAGGCGGTCGAGCGGCGGGCCGTAAGGGGCGAAGCTTGAGCGGCGTTGTTCAAAGCGCGTGATCCATGACTGGGCTCGCGGTCCGAGCGCGGTCCCCGGACATCGCGAGACGCTATTGACAGCGGCCTTGCCAGCGGTCAAGGGAAGCACCACCTTTCCTCGTCATCCGGACCGTTCCCAAGGATTTCCGAACCGTGGCTAAACCCGAGCTCGGCACCAAGCGTCTCTGCGGCAGTTGCGGCGCCAAGTTTTACGATCTGAACAAAGACCCGATCGTCTGCCCCAAGTGCGACACGGTCTTTGAGGTGGTGGTGCCGACCGCGCGTGGCCGCACCGATGCGGCGGCAGCCGGCGCGGCGGCGGCTGCGGCTGCGCGCGCCCCCGCCAAGGAAGCTGAGGTCGAGCCGGAGAACGCCGACGTCGAGCTGGTTTCGCTCGAGGATGCCGATGCCGAGTCGCAAGGCAAGAAAAGCGCGGGCGATTCGGACTCGACCGACGATGACGATATCGAGATCGAGGAAACCGAAGAGGCCCCCTTCATCGAAGAGGAAGAGGGCGACGATGACGTCACCGATATCATCGGCGACGGCCACGAAGACGAGGAGGAGAGTTAAGATTTGGGGATCGAGGCCGAAAGTCGGGTTGCGGGTTTCGGCAGCCGGGCGCGCGATAAAATCACGTGCGACGCGTTGGAAAAATGACGCTCGATCTGATAATCGATCCTCGATCCTGTTCCCTTAAGGGGCCATAGCTCAGTTGGGAGAGCGCTTGAATGGCATTCAAGAGGTCGGCGGTTCGACTCCGCCTGGCTCCACCAACCTTCGCCGCTCCGCGGCTTCGGTTGGCAAACCCCACAGTTTCATAGCCAAGACTATTCAAAGCCGCCCCGTTTCGGGCGGCTTTCGCTTTCCGGCAGGGCCCGCATAAGATTGCCCGTGGAACGGGAGGATGCCATGAAGGGCAAGATCGGCCTCGAAGAGCATTTCGCCATCGACGACACGCTGATGGATTCCAAGGGATTCTTTCCCGAGGAAACCTGGATCGAGGTGCGCGACCGGATCATGGACCTGCACGGCCGCCGGCTGCGGCTGATGGACGAGTTCGGCATGCAGATGATGATCCTGTCGCTGAACGCGCCCGCCATCCAGGCCATTCCCGATCCGAAGCGGGCGAACGAGATCGCGCGCAAGGCCAACGACTACCTCGCCGAGCAGGTGCGCAAGCGCCCCGACCGCTTCCAGGCGCTGGCGGCGCTGCCGCTTCAAGACCCCGACCTCGCCGCGAAGGAACTGCAACGCTGCGTGAAAGAGCTCGGCATGGTCGGCGCGCTCGTCAACGGCTTCTCGCAGATCGGCGATGCCAACACGACCGCCTATCTCGACGAGAAACAATACTGGCCGTTCTGGGACGTGGCCGCGGACCTCGACGTTCCGTTCTACCTGCATCCGCGCAATCCGCTGCCGCAGGACGCACGCATCTATAAGGATCACGGCTGGCTGATGGGACCGACCTGGGCCTTCGGCCACGAAACCGCCGTGCACTCGCTGCGACTGATGGGCTCGGGTTTGTTCGACCGCTATCCCAACCTGCAGATCGTCATCGGCCATATGGGCGAGGGGCTGCCCTTCAGCATGTGGCGCGTGGACAATTGCAACGCCTGGATTCCCAACCGGCATTCCTATCCGGCGAAGAAGAAAATCTCCGAATACTTCCAGGCCAACTTCCACATCACGACCTCCGGCAACTTCCACACGCCGGCGCTGCTCAACACCATGATGGTGGTGGGGGCCGACCGCATCCTGTTCTCAACCGATTGGCCGTTCGAGAACATCGACCACGCCGCGCTATGGTTCGACGCCGCAATCATCAGCGAGGAAGACCGGTTCAAGATCGGCCGCACCAACGCCTTGAAATTGTTCAAGCTCAAAGGAACCTGAACCGGCCGCTCCCGACGCGCAGCCGCCTATTGCCCCGCACTCAAGCAGCCGATAAATCCGTGGCGTGGCATAAGGACGTGGCACGAACCCGACCGAGGTGGGTCATGAATCGACGTCAAGCGGTTGCCGAACTGACCGGGTTCCTGGTCAATTCCGTCGAACAAGCGCGCGCGGTCGAGAAACCGTTCTATCATCTCGAATTCGATCGCGTGTTCCCCGACGACATCTATGCCGCGATGCTGCGCGAGATGCCGCAGGCGGGCGACTATCGCGCGCTGCCGGGGCGCGGCAAGGTCAACATTCTCGAGGACGGTTCCTCGACGCGGGTGAAGATCGACCTGTTCCCGGAATACATCCGCCGCATGCCGGCGCAGAAGCGCGAGCTGTGGGATGTTGTCGGCCGCGCGCTTTGCGCCGACGAGGTGCGCGACGCCTTCATGCGGCGGCTGGCGCCGGCGCTGGAGCGCCGCTTCGGCGAAGGCTACCGCGATGTCGGGATGTTCCCGATCCCGATCCTTACCCGCGACGTGCCGAAGTACAGGATCACCCCGCACACCGATACGCAGTGGAAAGGCATCACCGTCCAGTTCTATCTGCCGCCGGACGACACGACGAACGACATCGGCACCATCTTCCACGAGAAGTTGTCGGACGGCAGCATGCCGAAGGTCATGAAGATGCCGTTCCTGCCCAACAGCGGCTACGCCTTCGCGGTCGGCAGCGACACATGGCATTCAACCGATCCGGTCGGACCGCATGTCAAAACCCGCGACAGCATCTTGCACACCTACTTCGTCGATTCCGGGCTGCTGCGCATTTTCCGCAACCGCAGCCGCCGCGTCGGCAACTTCATCGCCAACGAAGCGCGCGGCTTGATGCGCTGACGATCTGCTTCGCGTTAAACTCGGTACCGCTCGACGGCCTTGCTGTCCCAGACGATGCCGGTGCCCGGCCGATCGGGAATAACGGCCTCGCCGTCGACGATCTGCAGCGGCTCCTCGACCACCTTGTCGAGCCAATCGACATATTCGAGGTAATGCGCGGTCGGCGTCACCGCGAGCAAATGCGCGCTCGCCTCGGGATAGAGGTGCGATGACATCCTGATCCCGCGCGCGGATGCAAGCGCCGCCGCGCCTTGCCATCCGGTAACGCCGCCGATGCGCTCAAGGTCCGGCATCACCAGGTCGCACGCCTTGGCGTCGAGCGCCGCCTGCATGCCGGCCACCAGCGAGAAGTTCTCGCCGATCTGGACCGGCACCGTGAGCGCGCGGGCCAGCGCCGCCGCGCCGGCATAATCGTCGTGGCGGATCGGTTCCTCCAGCCAGGCGATGTTTTCGCTGTCGAGCGCACGGCCGCGAACCATCGCCTCGTCGGCGCTGAGCGCCTGGTTGTAGTCGACCATCAGCGCGACATCCTTCGGGATGCGTTGTTTCACGGCATGGACGGCGGCCATGTCTTCGGCCAGTGTCGGATAGCCGAGCCGGAGCTTGAGCGCGCGGAAGCCGCGCTCAAGCAGCTTTTCCGCCTCGTCCGCGAGGGCATCCGGCGGCATCAATCCAAGCCCACAGGAGTTATAGGCAGGAATCCGCCGCGGTTCGCCGCCCATGAGCCGCACCAGCGGGACCGCGGCCGCAACGGCGAGCGCGTCCCAGCAGGCGATATCGAAACCCGCCATCGCCATGCGCACGATGCCCTGCACCCCGATCAATGCGAACCGCTCGGAGAGCTTGCGTCCCAGCTCCGCCGGCTCGATGCGCGCACCTTGGGTTTGCGCCTCGATCTCCCGGAGGATTTCCGCAATCGCCGTCATGGCCCGTGGAAAATAGGACCACAAATAGCCGCGCCCGGTGACGCCCTCGGCCGTCTCGACGTCGATCAACAGCAGCGGCGCCTTGGTGATGCGGCCGCGGCTGGTGCCGAGCGCGAAGGTCATGGGGATCGCTACGCCGGTGGCGGCAATGGCGCGGACGGTCAGGGGCGGGGCCTTGATAGGTTGCAACATCGCGGTTCCCGGCGGCGTTAATAAATCGGCGCCACCCGCAACCGCAGATCGCGCCCGGCCGAAACGGCTATTCTTGAAAGCTTAACCCGTCAAACCCATATTGGGGTCAAGTGGATGGACGGGATACCGCCCATCCGCGGGGTGCCGTAAGGGCCCCGTCAAAGTCGCTTAAACGCGAGGGCTTTGAAGATGTCCCGAGTTCCGTCGCTGTCCAGCCCATTCCTGATCGGCTTCGACCAGATCGAGCGTGCGCTCGACCGTGTGGCCAAGGCCGCGGACGGCTACCCCCCTTACAACATCGAACGGCTCGCTGCCGACGACAACAATCCCGAGCGCCTGCGGATCACGCTGGCGGTTGCGGGGTTTACCCTTGAGCAACTCGAGGTGACCGTCGAGGAGAAAGAGCTCGTCATCAGGGGACGGCAACAGGAGGACAAGAGCCGGCAGTTCCTGCATCGCGGCATCGCCGCCCGTCAATTCCAGCGCACGTTCGTGCTGGCGGATGGCATGGAGGTGCAGAAAGCCGACTTGAGGAATGGTCTGCTCTCGATCGACCTGGCGCGGCCGGAACCGGCGCGCGTCGTACGGACGATCCAGATCGCAGAGCATGAGTGAACTGAAGTTCGGACTCGACCGACAAACCGAAGGAAAGGAGTCGAGGGCCATGAATGAGAGAACCGCAAACGAAACGACCACGCTTCGCCCGACAATGTCGGAGCAGGCGTTCGCCATCCTCGGCGGCGGCAAAATCGCCTATGTCAAACCGGTCCGCTCGGAAGATGTGCACAAGCTCTACCCGCAGGCGCCGGAAATGGAACCGGGGATGCACCTGTTCGCGCTTCACGCAGCGGACGGCACGCCGATCCTGGTGACCGACACCCGCGAAGCCGCCATCGCCAACGCGATGACGCACGAACTGGAAACCGTCAGCGTGCACTGACGTGGCGGAACGATGTGCGGCCGCTTATCGCCGGCCGCACATCGACGATGGCCATGCCCCGCGAGAGCGCGGCATCAAGGCGGGATAATTTTTTCCCAAATATCGTATCGAGGCTGCATCGGATTTCGCACGGTGCCGATCACCGTGCGTATTTTTCGGCGGCCTGATTCTATGCG
>JAFKKQ010000180.1 GCA_017304505.1 Hyphomicrobiales bacterium
TTGAGTTTCTGGAGGAAATGTTCGGCGAGGAATACCTGCAAATCGGATACCGCACCAACCCGGCTGTCGCGGCCGGCGAGTTACTGGAAACCTCCTACGCGATGGTGTTCGGACAGCTCAAGGCGCAACTCCTCTCTCAGGTCGGAGCACACGCGCTGTATGACGGCGACGCTGTCTACAATGTCTTCACAGGCGAGATTGAAGGCTCATTCACGCTGGTGCAGTCCACGGTCGATGATTTGGAAGCAATCGCATCCGGCGTCGGCGTGGACGCCGAGGCGTTCTGGATCGAAGCTGCTAAGTTCATCGATGCGTCGAAGGGCGTGAGCAACCTGACGACACAGGAGGAAACCTGGCTGGATGACGCGGTGTACGCTTCAGATTCATCACTAACATGGGCGGGAATCGTTTCGGAGCTTCCCGATTTATCGGGCGAGGTCTACTTCCAGGACATTTACGGCACGTTTAGTGCAGAAACAATCACCGGGTCTTATATCAATGAGAGGATTTTTGCTTACGGTGGTGACGATATCATCGCTCCCGGGGGCGGCGGCGACCTCGTCTACGACAATGGCGGCAACGACACGTACCAATACGCCTCTGGGAACGATGTTTATCAGGACAGTAGTGGCACCGAGGTGATCGACCTCCCGGCTGGTATTACCCTAAATGACCTCGCCTTCTATCGGGGAAATGAAGACAGTTTGTTCATCACTGTCGGAAGTCTCGGTGAGATAGAAATTGACGAATTCTATAATGGCACCATTTACCAAATCGAGACGGTTAGGTTCCCCGACAGTTCAACGTACGACTTGACCGCCATCACATCGATCGATGTCCTTGGTTCGCAGGGAGATGATGATATTACAGCCGAAAACAATATGGACGAAACTATGTATGGTCTCGCGGGTGATGACGAATTGACAGGAGGGGGCGGGAACGACGTGCTCGATGGTGGGGCTGGAAATGATACTCTCAGCGCGGGCGCAGGCGATGATGCGTTCATTATCAGCGCCGGGTTCGATAGAATCATTGACTCGGCGACGACTTACAACAGCGTGATTATTCCGGTCGGCTACACATCTGACGATGTACATTATTTCAAGAGCGGCAATGACGTAATCGTAATGGTAACTGACCTTGGCCAGGCTACGATTGTCGGACAGGCGTCAGGGTCTGGCTATGAAATCGACGAAATCCATTTTGAGGAAACGGACTCGTCAGTATTGTTCTCAACCGTTGCTGTCGAGCAGAGGGGCGGAGACGGTAACGATGCATTCACTGGAACGGTGAACACAGACATTTTGAACGGCATGGCTGGAAACGATTCGCTTTCTGGCGGTGCCGGCAACGACGTATACGTCTTCTCGGAAGGACAGGATGCTGTCTATGAGTCAGGTGGCTCATCGGACAGAATAGAGTTTTGGGAGGGCTGGCAGGCTAGCGAGATCGACGTGTACCGAGCGCAATCAATCGGTACGACCTGCGATGATCTTGTGTTGGCCGACCAGAGCGGCAACACGATGACAATCGAAAGTTTTTTCGATTACCCGAATGGTAACGGCAAGATTGAAAGCGTTGTCTTTGCAGACAGCACGACATGGGACCTGACGACCATGAGTTTCGAGGCATGGGGCACGTCGGGCAATGACAGCATTGTCGTATCGGACGCCGTGGGAACCACTTTCAGAGGCTTTGCAGGCAACGATTACCTAAGCGGATACACAGGTGCGGACATCTTAGATGGCGGCGAAGGGAACGACTCCTGTTATGGCAATAGCGGCGATGATCTGTATCTGTATGCGTCCGGACTTGACCTGGTCAGTGACACGGCCGGATCGGATACTGTGTATATCATGGGCTATACGATCGACGATATTTCGTTCTCTGTTTATAGCTTTTATAGCCTTGATGTGAAGTTTTCTCCGGGAGTTGATGAGATACGCCTTAGCAATCAGCTTAGCAGCAGTACATACTGGATTGAAACTATCGCGTTCGAAGATGGCTTTTCAGCCGACCTCACGACCTATAGTTCATGGCTGTGGGGCACCTCGGGCAATGACCTCATTTCAGGCAATTCGAATGACAATATACTAGTCGGCAAGGACGGCGACGACGATATCGACGCCGGAGACGGTGCCGACCATGCGCATGGCGGAGCCGGAGCCGACACCATACACGGCGACGGCGGGGACGACCTGCTGCATGGTGGCGAGGGTGATGACCTGCTGTACGGTGATGACGGTCTTGACACTCTCTACGGTGGCTCAGGAGCGGATATCTTCATGCTGGAAGCGACAGAGGCGTTCAACAACGTAGATGTAATCGAGGATTTCAACGTCGCTAATGATAATGACGTGCTGGACATCTCCGACATTCTGGACACGACGGCCTACAACCATGGCGTCGATCCGATTACAGATTGGGTCGAGATCACGACCAGCGGCTCCGATAGCATCGTGAAGATCGACCGCGACGGCACGGGCGGCACCTTCAGCATGGCCCAAATCGCCACATTGCAGGGCATCGCCGGTCTGACGGACGAGGCCGCTCTGGTGACGAGCGGGAACCTGATTGCCGCCTAGTAAACGTGGCATGTGGACGTGGTTCGATTCTCGTCGAGGGAATCGAACCAGCTCCCGGACGCTGGTTCGTGGGGCACGAAGTTGAAAAACATAAGGAAACTGCGGAAAGTACGGGTTGCCCCACCTTGTGTTAAGACGTTGAAAATGCTGAGTTCCAGCACTCCGCCCCTGGGCACCATTATACCGTCCGATAGCATCCAGTGTTCTCCGGCGGTTCTTCTAAGTTACTGAAAAACAGAGAAATACCCTCTTATACCGTCCGATGCCGTGGATTGGCATCCGAGGCTTATGGCGGTACATTTGTCGGCATCTGCACATACCGTCAAAGTCATGTACCGTCATGCCGCTCACCGATATCGCCATTCGCAAAGCAGTTGCAAAAGCTGCCCCCTACAAGCTCACTGATGGAGCTGGTCTATACCTGCTCGTTCGGCCCGATGGCGCACGTTATTGGCGTATGGATTACAGATGGGCCGGGAAACGGGGCACCCTAGCGTTCGGTGTCTACCCTGCCGTATCGCTTGCCGAGGCGCGTGAGAAGCGGGCAGCCGCAAAGAAGCAACTCGCTGCCGGTATCGATCCTTCGGCTCAGCGGAAGCTCGATAAGGTCGTAATTCTAGCAGCGGCGAAGAACACCTTTCGATTGGTTGCCGATGAATGGGTGGCCAAACTGGAGCGCGAAGGACGAGCGGAAGCAACACTGAGTAAGACGAAATGGCTCATCGACCTTGTCCATCCCGTAATCGGCGAGCGTCCAATCGCCGAGATCAACGCCCCCGAGCTGTTGCATGCGCTCCGGCGCATTGAGGCGCGGGGCCGGTTTGAGACTGCTCGGCGTCTGCGCAGCACCTGTGGTCAAGTATTCCGATATGCGATCGCGACGGGCCGCGCGGAGCGGGATCCGTCTGCTGATCTCCGCGGCGCTTTGACAGCCCCGAAGGTGAAACATCGGGCAGCCATTACCGAGCCGGCCGCTATCGGCGCCATCTTGAGGGCGATCGAAGGTTACGATGGTCATCCTGTGACAAGAGCTGCGCTACGCCTCGCGCCACTGGTCTTCGTACGACCGGGTGAACTGCGGGCGGCGGAGTGGAGCGAGATTGATTTGGATGGCCGCGAGTGGCGTATCCCGGCCTCCAAGATGAAGATGCGACAGCCGCACCGTGTTCCGCTGGCGATCCAAGCAATCGCGATTCTCAACAACCTAAAGGGCATCACGGGGAAAGGGCGATACCTCTTTCCCTCAATCCGCAGCGTAACGAGGTCAATTTCCGAAAACACGTTGAACGCCGCGCTGCGCCGAATGGGTTACACCAATGACGAGGTGACTGCCCACGGATTTCGCGCTACGGCCGCTGTTCGCTTGAATGAGATGGGGCGTTGGAATCCTGATGCGATCGAACGCCAGCTGGCCCATCAAGAGCCGAACGCGGTCCGACGGGCGTATACCCACGCTGCAGAGTATTGGGCTGAACGGTGCGAGATGATGCAGCATTGGGCTAATCAGCTTGAAAGCTGGCGGGATGGAGCGACAGTTATCAATGTCGATTTCGTGTCTCGCAATAGCGAAGAGACGCCGTAGCTCTCTTTGTATTGCTCGGCTCAGCTGCGCTACCGAAATCTTGTTGCTCAGACGGCACAATACGTCATGTCCAGTGCGAAGTTCGATCCGATAGCTTACCTTGTTCAGATAAAGTGCGATGCCCAACTGCCGGATGTAGTACTCACGCGCGAACTAGTTTTGGAATTTGAGGAACAGTTTAGGAGTCTTTCACCTGAGCAACTCAGACTACGTGTGCGAAGCCAAGAATATCTGGATCCAATCGAGCAAATTCAATTTGACGATTTGTCGGAGGATTCTGATCTCAGGGGGTGGGGTATCAGTCCAGGTTGGTCAATAGATGAGGCTGTCGCCCTATCCTTCGGCAAGAGACCGGACAGGGTTGATTGGCAGACCATCCAAGAATTGGCTGAATTCTCGAATCTTGCAAGGCGATACCTAGAGCGACGTGATTTAGTCCGCCGTTCCGCCACCGCTGCCTTGCTCCCCGATCCGATTCCTCCCGCCGTTTTTATATGGTGGGCTAAGCGCGCCGGCGTTGTTGTGCCGGCTAAGCTAGTGACGGCGGTGCAGGAAAGAGCTCTTGAATTGGCAGCGTTGAAGGCCGGTAACGAAATGACGCTGGCTCCTATCACTGTTGAATCTCCGGGAGAAGCAGGTCCGGCGCAAAGCCCGGATTCCGAAAAAGCGGTTCAGGAATTGCAACGTGAGATCGTGGATCTGCGAAACCGCTTGGATGACGCAGAATCTAGGATTGCGATTGAGAAGAGGTCTGCTACGCGTGAAAAGAACTCCATATTGAAGTTATTCATCGGCTTGGCTGCAACAGCCTACGGTTACGAACCGCGTGGCGATGGGGACAAGCCCACGTCAGAAATTGTGAGCGACCTGGCAGGTGTTGGATTGAAAATCGACCCCAACACGATCCGCAAGTACCTCAAAGAGGGTGGCGACATATTCCTTGGTCGGGGAGCGGAGTAGCGTGTGGATTGCGACTGATTTAACGGAATTCCGTTTCCGCAAAACGGAGTTCCGCCTCCGGTCACCTCGGCCTAGCTAGGACGTCTCTATCCCTGGAAGGA
>JAFKKQ010000181.1 GCA_017304505.1 Hyphomicrobiales bacterium
GTCTCGCCGCGCAGGGAAATGCCGGCGGGGGACGCAACGTCGGCGCATTTTTGCTCGGCTTGGCTGCCGGCTGTGTCGCCGTGCTTGCGCTGATCTGGATTGTCGGCGCGCAATAGCCGCGTGACGTCAGTTCAAGAGCGTTCGCGTCAGCCCAACAGCGGATGGCGCTCGACTTCGCCGATGCGGCCGTCGCCATCGTCCCATCCGCGCGCCACCAAGGTGCAGCGCCAGGCGCCCGGCGCGCCGTCGATCTCATAAAGATTATAGCCGGCCGGATCGTCGTGGTGCCCCGGCGCGCCCGAAGCTGACGGCACGCCGACCACGGGGATGCGGCCCTGCAAGCCCGGCAGCCATGTGACCGAGCCGACGTGATGATGGCCGTGGAGCACCAGCTCCGCGCCGTGGCGCTGCAGGACATCGCGCACCGCGGCGGCGTCCTTCAGCCGGCGAAAGTAATTGTCGCCCTCGACCGGCGGGTGATGGATCAGCACGACGCGGAACGCCTGCTCGTGCCCGAGCTTCTCGAGAAGCCCGCCAAGCTGTGCAAGCTGGCCGCCATGCAACCGGCCGGTCGCGGCGAGTGGCAGCGTCGGCAGCGAGGACGAAAGCCCGATCAAGGCCAGCGGTCCGCGCCGGCGCACGAACGGAAAGCCTTCGCCCGCGTCGCCCCGCATGTATTCGCCCCAGTCGCGCAGCGCGAAATGCGCCGCCGCGCGCACATAGGCGTCGTGGTTGCCGGGCACAGCGGTCACCGCATTCGGATCGCCGAGCCGCTCAAGGAACGCGCGCGCCGGCGCGAACTCGCCGGTCAGCGACAGGTTGACGAGATCGCCGGTGACGGCGGTGTGGTCCGGCGCGTGCGACTTCAGGTCGGCAACGACCTTGGCCAGCATGTCGGCGCGGTGGATTTTGCGACGCTTGCGCAGCCAGTTGATGTAGCCGAGCCCGCGCTTCGACATGAGCTCGAGCGGATTGGGCCGGGGCAGGGGCGCGAGATGGATGTCGGAGAGATGCGCGAGAATGAACATCAAGAACTGCCGATCACGATCCCGGCGAGAAAGACCAATGCGCCGCCGACCATGACCTGAAACGTCGCGGAGAGGAAGGGCGTATCCATGTAGCGGTGGCGAATCCACGAAATCGCCGCAAGCTCGATCACCACCACGGCGAAGGCGAGCACCGTCGCGGTCCAGAAATCGGGAATCAGATAGGGCAGGGTGTGTCCGAGGCCGCCGACCGCCGTCATGATGCCGGTGATGCTGCCGCGAATCCACGGCGTGCCGCGGCCGGTGAGCGAGCCGTCATCCGACAGCGCCTCGGCGAACGCCATCGAGATACCGGCGCCGACCGAGGCGGCGAGTCCGACCAGGAACGTCTCCCAGGTGTTGTGCGTGGCGAAGGCGGCCGCGAACAGCGGCGCCAACGTCGAAACCGATCCGTCCATCAGCCCGGCAAGGCCCGGCTGCACGTATTGCAGCACGAACATGCGGCGCTGGGCTTCATCCTCCTTGGCGCGCACATCCTTGGTCAGGATGGTTTTGCCGAGTGTCTGCGCCAGCGTTTCATGGCTGGATTCGATGTCGGCCAGTTCGAGCAGCAACTTGCGGATGCCCTCGTCGCGCGCCTTCTCGGCCGCTTTGCGGTAGAAGCGCTCGGCCTCGTATTCCATACGGCCGGCGAACTTGCGCACCTCGTCGAGGCCCAGCGGCCGCGTCAGCCACAGCGGCCTGTTGTGCGGAATGAAGCCCTTGACGTCCTGGCGGCGGATCAGCGGCAGGTAATCGCCGAACTTCGCGCGGTGCATGTCGAGCAGCATGGTCCGGTGCCGCATCTCCTCGTCGGACATCTCATCGAACACCTTGGCCGAGGCCGGGAATGCGTCGCGCAAGCCTTCGGCAAAGCCGCGATAAATGCGGCTGTCCTCGTCCTCGTTTGAGATGGCAAGCGCGAGGATTTCCTGCTCGGATAGATCGGCGAAGCGCTTCACGGCGACCTCATGGCATGGGCATGGGGATGGCTGGAGTTATATTGGAATTGTTCTAGATTGGAAAAGAGCCTGTTTTACGGGCGGTTCTGCAGCGGATTTCAATGGTTTTCATGCTGAGACACCTCAATCGCGTGCTGCCGCTCAACCGGCTGGCCCATTTGTACTGGCGATTCGCCCGCGGGTTGACACTGGGCGTGCGCGGCCTGGTGCTCGATGGCGAGGGCCGCGTGTTTCTCATCAAGCACTCTTACGTCGATGGCTGGCAGCTTCCGGGCGGCGGTGTCGAGGTCGGGGAGACGCTGCTCGAGGCGTTGAGCCGCGAACTGCGCGAAGAAGGCAACATCGAACTGACCGGCCGGCCGCAATTGCACGGCGTGTTCTTCCATCCGTTCTATTCGCGCCGCGACCACGTGGCGCTCTATGTGGTGCGGGCGTTTCGCCAGACCTCGCAGCCCCGGCCGAACCGCGAGATCGCGGCACACGGCTTTTTCCCGGTTTCGGCACTGCCGCCCGACACCACGGCCGGGACGCGGGTCCGCATCGCCGAGGTGGTGAGCGGCCAGACGCAGACCGAGCATTGGTGATGATGCGATCGTTCAGCTTAGGAACCGGTCGCGGTCGTGCGGCGCGGTGAAATCGAGCTCCGGCCCGATCGGCACGATGCCGGTTGGGTTCACCTTGAGTTGGCTGCCGTAATAGTGACGCTTGATGTGGTTGATGCTCACCGTCTCGGCCACGCCCGGCACGCGATAAAGGTCGCGCACGTAGTTCGACAGGTTGGGGTAATCGCCGATCCGTCGCAGATTGCACTTGAAGTGGCTGTAATAGACGGCGTCGAAGCGGATCAATGTCGTGAACAATCGCCAGTCGGCCTCGGTCAGCCGCGGGCCGACGAGATAACGCTGCCGCGACAGCCGCCGCTCGATCTCGTCGAGCGTGTCGAACACGTCGCGGAATGCGCTCTCGTAGGCGTCCTGCTTCGTCGCGAAGCCGGCGCGATAGACGCCGTTGTTGACGTTGCCGTAGACGAAGTCGTTGGTGGCATCGATGTCGAACCGCAGATCGGCAGGATAGTAATCGGTGCGCTCGTTGGTCAGGCCGTCGAACGCCGAGTTGAACATGCGGATGATTTCGGACGACTCGTTGTTGACGATGGTGTTGCGCTTCTTGTCCCACAGCACCGGCACCGTGACGCGGCCGGTGAATTTCGGATTGGCCAGAAGATAGATGTCGGAAAGCTTTTCCTTGGCGTTGATCGAGTCGCCGCTCGACCCTTCCGCCAGGTCGAAGGTCCAGCCCTGCTCGCCCATGTGCCAGGAGGTCACCGATATCGAGACGATGCTGTCCAGCTTCTTCAGATGCCGGAAGATGATGGCGCGGTGCGCCCACGGGCAGGCGAGCGAGACATAGAGATGATAGCGCCCGGCCTCCGCGGCAAAGCCGCCTTCGCCGGACGGGCCGGGGCTGCCGTCGGGCGTGATCCAGTTGCGGTATTGCGCGTTGGGGCGGACAAACCGGCCGTCCTGCATCCGCTTGATGTCGTGGCTGTCATCCTGCCATACGCCGTCGATCAGAAGTCCCATCAACGCCTCCGCACTGTTTGGTTTAATCTACGCGCTTGAGCGGGCGAGTGACAGCGATGGACCGCTTCCGGCCGGAGTGCTAAGCGCAAGGATGGAGCGGCCAGGATATTGAATGGTCAGGATATCGGGCGGCCGGAGCGATGAACGATCTTTCCCTCACCATTCTGCCGGAGGCGCCCGACGACGGGCCGGCGATCGATCGCCTGAACGCGCGCACCTTCGGGCCGGGCCGTTTCGCCAAGTCGGCCTACCGCTTGCGCGAGCAGGGGACGCACGCTCCTGAGTTGTCGTTCACGGCTCGGGTCGGCACGCTTCTGGTCGGTTCGGTCCGGCTGTCGCCGATCCTGATCGGCGAAGCGCCGGCGCTGCTGCTGGGGCCGCTGACGGTGGAGCCGCCATTCCGCGATCGCGGCATCGGACAGGCGCTGATCGCTCGCGCGCTGGCGGAGGCGAAGAACAAGGGGCATCGCCTGATGCTCCTTGTCGGTGACGCGCCGTATTACGGCAAGGCCGGCTTCAAGCCGATTCCCGAAGGCCGCGCCACGATGCCGGGGCCGGTCGATCCGGCGCGGCTGTTGATCGCCGAGCTTGCGCCGGGCGCTTTCGATGGCGTGTCCGGCCTGATCCGCGCGGCGGTGTAAGCGGCATGTCGGCCTGACCGGTTTTGCCCGAGGCCGCTTCAGCGGTCCTCGCGGGCTCAATGGGCCGCTTCAGCGGCCCTCGCGGGCCCAGGTTGCGGCGAGCGCGCCGACCAGCAGCAGCAGGCCGAGAAGTCCGGCAAACATCGGCAGCACGCCGATGCCGCGCACCACGCTGGCGTCGCGCAGCTTCAGGCCGATCCAACCGTCACCGCTGTAGCTCGCGCTTGACCGCATGCCGATGACGCGCGGCAGCGTCACGCCGGTGGCACTGTCGAGCCGCCTGGCGTCGCCGCCGGTGGCGCGCGCCAGGGGCGAGAGCACGTCCGTGGTCGATGTGACTTCGGCGAATTCGCGCGGGTTGGGCGGACCGACATTGACCAGCGCGTTCAGCTTGCCGTCGGTGGCGCGCCACAGCCCAAGCTCGGTTGCCTTGATCGAACCGCGCCACAGACCGGGCTCTGCATCTTGCAGCGTGACCGTGCGGGTCGTGCCCGACGGCAGCGTCACCGTCACCGGGTTGACCGTGTCCGCCATCGTCTGGCGCTCGATCAGCAGGTCGCCGCCGCGCACGCTGACCCGCAGCGCTTCTTCCTCGAGATCGGGTTGCTTCATCAGCCAATGCGACAGCCGGCGCATGAGATCGAGATGCGGGCCGCCGCCTTCGTAGCCGCGCGCCCACAGCCAGATGTGATCGGACAGCAGCAGGCCGACGCGGCCCTCGCCCTCGCGCGAAAGCACGAGGAGGGGCTTGTGGTCGGGGCCTTCCATCACGGTGGTGCCGGAGGATGCGCGCGTATCGACCAGACGGAACCAGTGACTCCAGTGTGGCGGCGTGGTGTCGGATCCTTTCAGTCCGCGTGTCACCGGATGCCGCCGGCCGGCGTCGCTGAGTTGCGCTCGGAACGGCATATCGAGCCTGCTGCCGCTCGGCTCCGCCGGCAGGATTTGTTCGCGCGGCGTGCGCCAGATGCTGGTCTGGCTGGCGTAGTCGGGGCCTGCCGCGATCAGCATGGC
>JAFKKQ010000182.1 GCA_017304505.1 Hyphomicrobiales bacterium
CGTTCTCGGCGCGGCATTGCGGGTGGCTTACATGGTGTCGGCCTCGCAGCCCGGCGTGTTGCCGCGTACGCCGCTCAGGGTCGAGCGCTATCGCTTGGTGTTGCGGCTTCAGGGCAATTGCGCGGCGCTGGCTGGAGAGCGCGTATCGTCGCGGCTGAAGCATCTGGCCCGCCTGGTTGGCCGCGAGCCGGTGGTCATGGCGTAGAGCTTCTTGAAGGATCAATTCGGGGTCAGCAGCGGTCGACCGTGACCACGCGATGACGCTCGATGGCGAGCGCCAGACGGCCGTGCTTGAGGTCGAGCGCCTTTTCGCCGAACAATTCGCGCCGCCAGCCCTTCAGGGCTGGGACGTCGGCATGATCGTCGGCCGCGATGCGGTCAAGATCGTCGACGGTGGCGATCACCTTGGCGGCGACGCCGTGATGCTCCGACGTCATGCGCAGCAGCACCTTGAGCAGTTCGACGGTCGCCGCTGCGCCGTTCGGCGACGCTCGTGGCCGCTCGATGGGCGGCAGCGTCCGGGGGTCGCGCGCAAGCCCGCGCTTGACCGCCTCCAGGATGCCTTCGCCCCATTTTGACCGCTCGAAGCCCCTCGGCAGCGAGCGGAGCGTGGCCAGACGCTCCGGCGTGGTCGGTGCCTGCACCGCGATGTCGCCGATGGCGTCATCCTTGAGCACGCGCGAGCGCGGCACGTCGCGTGTCTGCGCCTCGCGCTCGCGCCATGCCGCGACCTCGATGAGGATGGCTAGGTCCTTGGGCTTGCGGACGCGGGTTTTGAGCCTCGTCCAGGCCCGCTCCGGCTCGGCCCGGTAAGTGTCGGGCGAGGTCAGGACCTCCATCTCGTCGTCCATCCAGTCGGTGCGTCCGCGGCGGCCGAGATCGGCCACCAGCGCCGTATAGACATCACGCAAGTGGGTGACGTCCGACAGCGCATAAGAGATTTGCGCCGGCGACAGCGGCCGGCGGCTCCAATCGGTGAAGCGGTGCGACTTGTCGAGCGTGTCGCCAGTGACGCGCTGCACGAGCTGGTCGTAGGAGATGGAATCGCCGTGCCCCAGCACCATCGCCGCCACCTGGGTGTCGAAGATCTGGCGGGGAACGATGCCGGCACGATGCCAGACGATCTCGATGTCCTGACGAGCCGCGTGGAACACCTTGAGCACACGTTCGTCCGCCATCAGTTGGAAGAACGGCTTGAGGTCGATTCCGGGGGCGAGCGCGTCCACCGCAACGGCTTCCTCCGCGCTGGCGATCTGCGCCACGCACAGCAGGGGATAGTAGGTGGTTTCGCGCAAAAATTCCGTATCGACGGTGACGAAAGGGTGGCGCGCCAGCCGCGCGCAGGTGGCGGCCAAGTCGTCCGTCGTGGTGATCAGTTCCATACCGGGCTTTACATAGCGGAGTTAAAACGCCGTCGCCAAGAGTCAATGTTGAAGTCGACGCGGGCTGCGTGAGGCCACCTGGGACGCAATGCGGGCGATCTCAGGGCATTGGCCCACCGGCATCCCGGTACGGCTGGATCGGGAAGGGGTGTTTCACCGCTCCGGCAGGGCGTTCATCACGATCATGGCCCGCAGCAGATCGTCGAGCGGGGTTTTGCCGAAGGTCTTTTCCATGATAGCGGCGATCCGGCCGGTGCGATACAGGTGGGCTAGCGTCCGGTCGACCAGAAGCCGGAAGGCGCTGTCGTTGCGCGGCAGAGCCAGGGCGTAGGTCTCGTAGCTGAAATAGGGCCGGCTGATCTCGAAGCCTGGCCGGCCGCCCTCCTGCAAAATCGCGGCGATGATGCCCCGATCGGCGAAATAGGCGTCGATCTTGTCGCTCCAGAGAAGATCCAGCCCCGCGCGGTGGTCCCGGACTGGCTCAACTGTCGCCTTAAGGTTCAACTCGCGGAGCGATGTACGCAGCGTCTGTTCGGAGGTGGTGCCGTCCAGCACTCCGACTCGTTTACCGGCGAGATCCTCGAAGCGACGGACCGGCTTGCTCTGGCGCGAGATAACGCTGGCACCGTCGACGAATGTCGGCAGGGAAAAATCGACGATTTCCCGGCGCTGTATCGTCACCGAGGTCGGGTCGCACAGGATGTCGATGCGGCCGTCGCGGATGGCTTCGAAGCGCCGGTCGGCGGGCACCAGCACGTATTCGGTGCGGATATGCGGCCCGACAGCCGCAGCGACTTCGCGGCACAGATCGACGATGTAGCCGGCCGGTTGGCTCTTTTCGTTGCGATAGGAATAGGGCTTGGCATCGGCCCGATAGCCGATGCGAAACACGCCGGTGTCGCGGATACGATCCAACGTTGCCGCTGGGGCGGCCTGCGATGCCAGCAATGACGCAATGGTCAGGAGAGCGGCAAGGGCGAGCAATCGTCGCATCAGAACCCCAATCGGCTTGTTTGGTGAGGCAGTTTGAAATCAATTGGGCAGGGCCGCAATGGTCCGGGTCCGGCCACCTGCGACGCGCACCCACCGGCGCCCCTCCCTCTGGCGTGGCTGTCTTGACAAAAAGCAGCCCGCATGTGCTTGGTCCGCGATCTCCCATAGGCATTTCACGCGATTCTGGCTCGGGTTTTCAGCATGCACCGCTACCGTTCCCACACCTGCGGCGCTCTCCGCGAGAGCGACATTGGCACGGAGGTCCGGCTTTCCGGCTGGTGCCACCGCATCCGCGACCACGGTGGCGTGCTGTTCATCGACCTGCGCGATCACTACGGGCTCACCCAGGTGGTGGCCGATCCCGATAGTCCCGCATTCAAGGTTGCCGAAACGTTGCGCGCCGAATGGGTGGTGCGGATCGACGGCAAGGTTCGGGCGCGCCCGGAGGGCACCGACAACGCCGACCTGCCGACCGGGCAGGTCGAGATCTACATCAAGGAAATCGAGGTTCTGGGACCGGCCGGCGAGCTGCCGATGCCGGTGTTTGGTGACCAGGAATATCCAGAAGAAACAAGACTTAAGTATCGTTTTCTCGACCTGCGTCGCGACAAGCTCCACCAGAATATCATGGTCCGCGGCAGGGTCATCGATTCCATCCGGCGGCGAATGAAAGAGCAGGGCTTCTTCGAATTCCAGACACCGATCCTGACGGCTTCCTCGCCGGAGGGCGCGCGTGACTATCTTGTGCCGTCGCGCATCCATCCCGGCAAGTTCTATGCGCTGCCGCAGGCACCTCAGCAGTTCAAACAGCTCATCATGGTGTCGGGCTTCGATCGCTATTTCCAGATCGCGCCCTGCTTTCGCGACGAGGACGCCCGTGCGGATCGCTCGCCCGGCGAGTTCTATCAGCTCGATCTGGAGATGAGTTTCGTCACGCAGCAGGACGTGTTCGACGCGGTCGAACCGGTGATGCGTGGCGTGTTCGAGGAGTTCGCGAACGGCAAGCCGGTGACGCCGAAGTTCCCGCTCATCCCTTACGCCGAGGCGCTGCGGAAGTACGGCACCGACAAGCCGGACCTGCGCAACCCGGTCGGGATGCAGAACGTCAGCGAGGCATTCCGCAGCTCGGGCTTCAAGATTTTCGCCAACATGCTCGCCGCCGATCCCAAGGCCGAGGTCTGGGCGATTCCGGCGCCGACCGGCGGCAATCGCGCGTTCTGCGACCGCATAAACGCCTGGGCGCAGCACGAGGGCCAGCCGGGGCTCGGCTATATCTTCTGGCGTGAGGGTGAGGAGGGCGGCGCGGGGCCGCTTGCCAAGAACATCGGCCCCGAGCGCACCAAGCAGATCGCCGACCAACTCGGGCTTGGCGTCGGCGATGCCGTGTTCTTCATCGCCGGCAAGCCGCAGCAGTTCGTGAAGTTTGCGGGACCCGCGCGCACCAAGGTCGGTGAGGAACTGGGTCTGGTGAAAAAGGACCGCTTCGACTTCTGCTGGATCGTTGATTTTCCGATGTTCGAATGGAACGAGGAGGAGAAGAAAATCGACTTCTCCCACAATCCGTTCTCGATGCCGAACATGGAGGTGGACGAGTTCTTGAAGCTCGATCCGGCCGCGGATCAGGACAAGCTGCTCTCCATCAACGCCATTCAGTATGACATCGTCTGCAACGGCGTGGAGCTGTCATCCGGCGCGATCCGGAACCATCGTCCGGACGTAATGAAGAAGGCCTTCGCCATCGCCGGTTACGGCGAGGATGTGCTTGAGGCGAAATTCGGCGGCATGTTGCGCGCTTTGTCACTTGGCGCGCCGCCGCACGGCGGCATCGCGCCCGGCATCGATCGTATCGTCATGCTGCTTTGCGGCGAAGAGAACCTGCGCGAGGTGGTGCTGTTCCCGATGAATCAGCGCGCGGAAGATTTGCTGATGGGCGCGCCGTCAGAGGTGACAGCCAAGCAGTTGCGCGAACTGCATATCAGACTCAACTTGCCGGACAAGAAATAGGCTGGCGCCGCTGATATTCTTGGCTGTTCGCACGGAGAGCCGGAATGCCTGCCGATTGCCTGGTCAATGTTGCCTATGTTCGCACGATGGCGGCATACAACGCCGAGATGAATCGCCGTCTTTACGCGGCGTCGGAGCGCATCCCCGACGCCAAGCGTCGCGAACCACGTGGCGCGTTCTGGGGCTCGCTCCACGGCACGCTCTGCCATCTGCTGTGGGGCGACCGCATGTGGATGTCGCGCTTTGACAACTGGCCGAGGCCGGACGTGGCGCAGAAGGACAGCGCGACGCTGGTTGCCGACTTCAACGAGCTGCGCCGGCAGCGGGTCGAGGCCGACGACAGGATTTCAACTTGGGCCGGGCAGGTGACCGACGACTGGCTGTCGGCCGACCAGGTTTGGTTCAGCGGTTCGGCGCAGATGGAGCTTTGCAAGCCGCGGAGCTTCCTGGTGGCGCATTTTTTCAACCACCAGACCCATCACCGCGGCCAGGCGCACGCCCTCATCACGGCCAGCGGCGAGCCGACCGGCGATACCGATTTGTTTCTCGTCGTGGCACCTGCATGACGGTCAGGCCACGCCTGGGCCGTCCGCAATCTACCGCTGCGGCAGCGGGATGAATTCGATCTCGTCGCCCGGCACCTTTTGAAAGTGGCCGGCGGTCCAATCCGCCTTGGCCTGCTCGATCCGATCCTTGCGGGACGAGACGAAATTCCACCAGATGTGCCGCGGGCCGTCCATCGCGGCGCCGCCGAACACGACGAAATGCGCGTCGGTCGCAGCGCGAATGCTGATCCGGTCTCCAGGCTTGAACACGAGCAGGCGGCCCGGACGAGCAGGTAGATGCCGCGTTCTTCGTGGTCGGCGTCGAGCGGCAGCGCCGTGCCAGCCTTTAGATGGGCGTCGGCAAACAGGGTCTCCGATGTGGTCTTGACCGGCGAGCCCTGGCCATAGGCACGTCCGACGACGACCCGGACGCTGGTGCCGTTGTTCTGCACGACCGGAAATTCCTCGACGCCGTGATGGGCGAAGGCAGGTTCCATTTCTTCCTTGTCCGCGGGCAGGGCGACCCACATCTGCAAGCCGTGTAATTCGTCGCCTTTGGCGAGCCATGAAGCATTGGTGCGTTCGGAATGAACAATGCCACGGCCCGCCGTCATCAGGTTGACCGCTCCGGGCCGGATCGGCACCGCGGTTCCGAGACTGTCACGGTGCATGATCTCGCCGCTGAACAGATAGCTGACGGTGGCGAGCCCGATATGTGGGTGCGGACGGACATCGAAACCCTGTCCCGATTTGAAGACCGTCGGGCCGAAATGATCGAAGAACACGAACGGCCCGACCATGCGCGACTGGACCGAGGGCAGCGCGCGTCGAACGCTGAAGCCGTCACCGAGATCGGCGGTGCGCGGCACGATCACCGCCTTGAGCGCATCGCACTGGTGCTTGTCGCCGGCGGTGGGGTCGGGCCCGGGAAAGAAGCTCATGCGATTCTCCTGCCAATAAAGGGGTCGCGTCATGCCGCGTAGCCGCTGGCATGGCGCGCGGCCATTTTGTACGGCCCTGCTGCAGCCCTATTAAATCATCGTGAGGCGCGAATGCATCCCACCTCACGCGCTTTTCAGGTGGGGCAGAAGCTTGCGGGCCGTTTCGCTTTCGATTGAGTGCAAGTCGGCCGCGCTGAATTTCCAGTTGGCGATCCCTTCGTTGACTTCGGCGCCGTCGCGATAAGGGTAGTCGGTGCCGTAGACCGCCTGCGACACCGGAACCATTTCGAACAGCGCGCTGAGCTGCGCCGCAACGCCGGTGTGCTT
>JAFKKQ010000183.1:0-5201 GCA_017304505.1 Hyphomicrobiales bacterium
CAAGTCGTAGAGGCAAGTCGTAGAGGCAAGTCGTAGAGGCAAGTCGTAGAGGCCAAGTCGTAGCCACGCGCGGGCGCAAAGATCGTCGATTCTATCAGGCGGCCAGCCGAATCCGCTCGCCGCAGCGCGCCAGAGCAAGGTCGATTTTTTCGCTTGGTTCGGGCCGGCTCAGGAAGAATCCCTGGAATTCCTTGCAGCCTTCCCGGCGCAGGATGCGGAATTGTTCGGCGGTTTCCACGCCTTCGGCGACGACGCCGATCTTGAGGCTCTTGGCCAGGGTGATGATCGCCTGAACGATGGCGAGCGAATCGTCGCTCTTGCCGAGCCCTTCCACGAACGACTGGTCGATCTTGAGCTTGTCGAACGGGAAGCTGCGCAAATAGCTCAGCGACGAATAGCCGGTTCCGAAATCGTCCAGAACGATGCTCACGCCCAATTCGCGGAGCTGGTGCAGCATGGAAATGGTGTTGGCGTTGTTTTCCAACAGCACCGTTTCGGTAATCTCGATTTCGAGGCGCTTGGCCGGAAGCCCCGTGCTTGACAGGACGTCCACCACGGTCTGGACGATATCGCCGCCGCGGAACTGAATGGCGGAGAGGTTGACCGCGATATTGATGTCGATGGGCCATTTCACGGCCGTGGTGCAGGCTGTGCGCAGGCTCCACTCGCCCAGCGCGGCGATCAGGCCGGTTTCCTCCGCGAGCGGGATGAATTGACCGGGGCGGATCTCGCCGAACTCGGGGTGGAACCATCGGGTCAGGACCTCGAAACTCTTGACCTTGCCCAAATGGTCGACGATCGGCTGGTAATAGACGTCGAGCTTGCCGTTGGAAAGCGCGTGCCGCAGCTCCAGCTCCATCGAGTGCTTGGCTTCGATGTTGGCCCGCATGGCCGGCTCGAAGAACCGATAGGAGCCGCGCCCTTCCGCCTTGGCGCAATACATGGCCATGTCGGCATTGCGCAGCAGAACGTCGGGATCGGCGCCGTCCTGCGGAGCGACGGCGATGCCGATGCTTGCATCGATGACGATCTGGTTGTCCTCGATCAGATAAGGCGCGCTGACCGTCGCGATGACCGCACGGGCAATCTCGCCGCTGTCTTCAGGGCGTCCGACGTCGGCCTGGATGATGGCAAATTCGTCGCCGCCGAGTCGTGCGACCAAATCTTTCGGTGTCAGGCATTTGAGCAGGCGTTCACCGACGATCTTGAGCAATTGGTCGCCAACGGGGTGCCCGAGGGAATCGTTCACGCCCTTGAATCCGTCGAGGTCGAGGCAGAACAGGGCGAATTTGGCTTCGGGTTGCGCGTTATGGAGCGCCTTGTCCAGTTGCTCGCGGAACAGCACGCGGTTGGGCAGGCCGGTGAGTTGATCGTGCTTGGCAATATAAGCGATGCGGGCTTCGGCGCGGCGGCGCTCGGTGACGTCTTCATGGACGGCAACCCACCCGCCATCGGGCATCGGCTGCCGGGAAATGGCGATCACCCGTCCGTCCGGGAGTTCCTCGGTGATCCGGGTTGCCTGTGGTGTGGCGCCGAGCGCGATCTCGTTCGACGTTGGTTGCAAGGACGGCGCGAAGGTGCCGTGCTCGAGGCGATAGCTTGCGATGTCTCGCAGCGGTGTGCCGGGCCTGGTCAGTTCCGGCGGCAGCCCGAACATTCGCGCATAGCGGGCGTTGCAGACGATCAGCCTTCTTCCGGCGTCGAACATGCACAACCCGTGCGTCATGTTGTTGAGCGCCACGTCGAGCTGGACGATGACGCTTTCGAGCTGGGCCTTTCGCTCCAGCAATTCGACGGCGTCATCTTTGAACACTTCGACCGCGCGCGCCATATCGCCGACTTCGTCCTGGTCGGAGCCCGACGGCACGTCCTCGATCTGGTCGTGACGCGCCAGCCTGGTCATGTAGTCGGTGATGCGGGCGAGGCGCGACAGCACGTCCCGCGTCATCGCGAGGCCAAGCGGCCCGATCAAGATGAGTGCGGCGAGGGCGCAAGTCACGATCCAGACGATCAGAGCTTGTGCGTTGTCGTGGAGCCGGACCACGGCCGAATTGGCAAGCGCCATTCTGCGGTCGCGATACGTTTGAATGAGGTCTTGGATTTCATCCGCGGTTTTTGCATGGAGAGCCGCGTATTCCAGGGCCTTATCCTGCGCGAAATTATAGGCGTAGAACATCACCTCCTGGCCGAGTCCGATGAGTCGCGGCAGCTTGTGCGCAAATTGCTCCTCGATGGCCTTGGATTCCGGGTCGGCCTGGCGCCCGGCCAGTTCGTCGATCAGCGCCGAGAGTTTCGCCCCGCTCTCGGTCATCGCGCGCTGGCTGGCGCTCAGGCGCGCCCGGTCCACCTCCGCCGGCGCCGTTTCGACGATCCGGCGGTATTGCTCCAGCATCGTTTGCAGCCGCGTCGCACTTTCCAGGCCCGGAAAGCCCTGGTGATAGACGCTGCGGGCCGCCGTCTGCGTGACGCGCGCGAAGTGATAAGCTGAAATCGACAGCACCGCGACCGCGATTGCGGAGAGCGCGGCCACGCAATAGAGCTTGAACGCGATTCCCACTCGCCGGCGTTCCGTTCCTGCGCGCGCGTATTTGAAGAGTGGCTTCATTTCAACGTTTCATTCCAGAACTTTCGCGGCGATCTGGCGGGTCGCGCTGATCACGCTGAGCATGGCAGGAGTCGGCTCGCCGAGCGAAACAAAGCTGAGCGTTTGCACGATAGGTTTATCGAGCTCTATGGCGGGAGCGCCGGCACGTTTCACCACTCCCAGTTGAGCGAGGCCAAGCGCTCCCGGCTCCTGAAGCGAAACCTTGACCACCTGCGAGCCGATCTGCACACGGATGGGATTGGGTGCGGTAACTTTCTCCTTCCCCAGAATCTGCTGCTCGACCGTCGCCTGTACGCCGCCGCCCTCCCGAACCATGATGAGGCGAATGGGAACATCGTGGCCGCCGACCTCACGCCAGTTGCGCACCTCGCCGAGCAGAATGCGGCGCATGTCGGCGGTTGTCATCGAGCGGACCGGGTTGCTGGGATGGATTGAAAAGGCCATCGGTATCCGCGCAACCTCGAAGGCCCGAAGCCGATCCAGCGGGGCATTCGGGCTGATCCTGCGAAGCGCCACTTTTTCCAGCTCAAGCGGACCGGAGATCATCCCGAGGTCCGCTCTGCCTTCGAAAAGGGCCTGAAGGCCAAGGCTGGATTTGTTCGGCACGATGATCAGCGTTTGCTGCGACAGCTTCTCGATGTCCCGCTGATAGGGAGCCATGATCTGGCTGTTGAGAGTGGTCGAGCCTTGCAGCGTCAGGGGATCGGCCGATGCCGGCACGGCCGCGGTTACGGCCTCCCATGCCAGGATTGCCAGGATCGCCAGGAGCGCTGTTGAAATCCGTATGGCCGATCGCCGCCTCATGTCGCTGCTCGCCTGAGAAAATATGGCGGAACACTACGTGGACGGCTGTTACGGCGAAGTTTTCGGATGTTGAATCACGCACAACAAATGTCGTCGCCATTAACAAATGGAAAATGGAGTTCTTAGCAATTGACTGAGCTGGAACACCGGCGCGCCGGCTTTGCCAGCGCGCCGATTCCGTAGGGCTTACTGCAAATCTGCGGGAACTTTTCCGCCATTGGCGGCAAGCTTCACCATGACCTGCTTGTGCAACCAGATGTTCATGGATGCGGAATCGTTCGTGTCGCCGGAATAACCCAGCTCTTTCGCCAGCTCTTTGCGCGCGGAAAAGCTGCTGTCGAGTTTGAGCAATTTCATCAGATCGACGATCGAGCGGCGCCAATCGAGTTTTTCTTTCGATTCCGCGGCAAGCTTGCTGAGCACGGCCTCCACGTCGACGTTTGACATCGGCGCTCCCGCCGGAGCAGCGCCTGGCGTGGAACCCGACGCGGCGGTTGCCGATGGTGCGGCGGCCGCGTGGGAACCGAAGATGGCCGACATGATGTTTCCGAAAATGCTCATGGACTGCTCCCGCTATGACGATTCGAGGGTTAATCCCGCGAAGTGGGTCGCGCCGAAGTTGTTTCGGCGCCGGACACGATTAGGAAGTCGAATTGTGGCGCTTTGTGGCGCAGCGTGCCGTTCACGGATCGGGCTCGCACCGCCGCAAATGCGAAAACAACTCTCGCCCCGCGCCAGGGGTTGGCTCCCAAGCGCGTAGCCCGCGCGATGCGACGCTCCAGATCGTTGCCCGCCTTATTGCAGATCGTCGGGAACCCTGCCGCCTTTGGCGGCGAGTTTCCGCGCCCAGGCATCCGTCGATGCCCGATCGCCGGCCTCGCCGGCTGGGGCCGGCTCCTTGCGCGGCGCGACGCTGTCCTTGGCGTCATTCAACGGCACTGCAGCGAGCGGGGCAGGTTTCGTGCCGGATGGAAAGATAGCCGACCTGATGTTTCCGAAAATGCTCATGGTGGCCTCTTCTGGGGTGGCCTCCTGAGCCGTGCTCCCTTGTGCGGTTGCGCGCGAGGCATACCGCGGCTTGGAGCGCGGCTGGGATTCGACGGAACGTCCGCAACGAGTCGGATTACAGTGCGTAATTGTGGTGCTTTATGGCGCCGTCAAGGTTTTATCGGGCCGGTGATGGTTGTCCGGCGGCGAGGGCCTTCTCGAACTGCGGCTTGAGCGTCGACTGAATGTTTTCCGCAGTGATCGGCCCGATCAGTTTGTAGGCGATACGCCCGTCGCGGCCCACCACAAACGTTTCCGGTACGCCGTACACGCCCCAGTCGATCGCAGCACGGCCGTTCACGTCGGCGCCGACGGCAGCGAACGGATTGCCGTAGCGTCCGATGAAACGGCGCGCGTTATCCGGGCGGTCCTTGTAGTTGATGCCGAGGATACGGATGCGCTTGTCGTCTGCGAGCTTCATGAGTAGCGGTGCTTCGTCATGGCAGGGCACGCACCACGAGGCCCAGACATTGACCAGAGAGACCGCGCCTTTGAAATCCGCGGCGGCGATGCCGGGGACCGGCGTGCCGTCGCGAACGAGGCCCTCGACGGGAGGTAGCGGCGTGTTCGGCACCGGCCGGCCGATCAGGACGGAGGGGAGGTTGGACGGATCGCCGGCGCCCAGCCGGTACAGGAATAGCGCGGCCAGCGCGAGAAACACGGCGAGCGGCAACAGCACGATCAGCCGCCGTCGTTTCACCGGGGCGGAACGGTCCAGTTCGGCGCTCATGCCGTCCTCTCGATG
>JAFKKQ010000183.1:5280-6067 GCA_017304505.1 Hyphomicrobiales bacterium
ATCGGAGCGCCGCGCGATCCCGCGCGCTTCGAGACTGGCCAGCCGGCGCTTTTGCACCTGGTGGTCGATCGCCACCCAGCCGACCAGCAATGCAACCACCAGCACGGCGATCGCATAGGCGGCAATGATGAAATCGGCGTGCGGGCCGAGGTTGAGGCCAAACCCAAGATCGGGCGTCATGACGCGCTTCCCGGCGCCGTCTGCGCCTGCATCAGCATTAGCGTGCGCACGCGGCGGCGCAGGATTTCGTTTCGCATGGCCGCGATCAGCAGCGTGACGAACAGCAGCGTGAACGCCGCCGCCATCACCAGCAGCGGAATCAGGATGGTCGGATCGATGGTCGAGCCGCCGAGCCGGATCACCGACGCCGGCTGGTGCAGCGTATTCCACCAATCGACCGAGAACTTGATGATCGGAAGATTGATGGCGCCGACCAGCGTGAGCACGGCCGCGGCGCGGGCAGCGCGCGAGGGGTCTTCGACCGTGCGCCACAGCGCGATCACGCCGAGATACATCAGGAACAACACCAGCACCGAGGTGAGGCGGGCGTCCCACACCCAGTAGGTGCCCCACATCGGCCGGCCCCATAGCGAGCCGGTGACCAAACAGAGGAAGGTGAAGGCCGCTCCGATCGGAGCCGCGGCCTTGGCGGTGACGTCGGCCAGCGGATGCCGCCACACCAGCGTTCCCAGTGCGGCGACGCTCATCGCCGTCCAGCCGAACATGCCAAGCCACGCCGACGGCACGTGGATGAACATGATCTTCACCGTCGCGCCCTGCTGGTAGT
>JAFKKQ010000184.1 GCA_017304505.1 Hyphomicrobiales bacterium
CGCGGACACGGCGCGACGACAGCGCCGGAAAGCCATCGCGCCCGCGTCGAACGGTTCTTCGATCCGATCCCGTTCTGGCATCCGCCGCTCGACGAGCCCGCGAAGAGCGACAACAGTTTTCCATTCTCGGCCATCACCCAGCGGCCGATACACATGTATCACTCGTGGGGATCGCACAACGGCTGGCTGCGCCAGATCACGGCGGAGAACCGCCTTTACATGAACCGCGGCCGCGCCGAGGCGCTGAACATCGCGGACGGCGACTGGGTCTGGATCAAGAGCGCGATCGGGCGGGTGAAGGGCCGCGTCCGTCTGATGGAAGGCGTCAATCCCAATACGGTCTGGACCTGGAATGCCATCGGCCGGCGCGGCGGCGCGGCGGGCCTCAGCCCCGATGCGCCGGAGGCAGTACGCGGCTTCCTGCTCAATCACCTCATCACGGAATTGCTGCCGGAGCGCGAAGGCGGCTACCGCTTTTCCAACAGCGATCCGGTCACCGGCCAGGCCGCGTGGTATGACCTGCGCGTCGCCATCGAGAAGGTCGCACCGGCGGAAGCCGGCGAGACCGCGCCGCGATTCGAACCGATGAAAGCGCCGGTGCCTGCCGCCGCGGAGATGGTGTCATGACGTCGCTTCCCGCTCATACCGAAAAGAAACTTGGGCTGGTGATCGACCTCGACACCTGCGTCGGTTGTCACGCCTGCGCGACGAGCTGCAAGGAATGGAATGCCGGCGGCTATTCCGCGCCGCTGACCGACCAGGACGCGCACGGCGCCGATCCGCACGGCGCGTGGCTCAACCGCATCCATTCCTACGAGGTTGGTGAAGGAGAGGCGAGCCGCACCGTGCATTTCCCGCGCTCCTGCCTGCACTGCGAGACACCGGCCTGCGTCACCGTCTGTCCCACCGGCGCGTCCTACAAGCGCGCCGAGGACGGCATCGTTCTGGTCAATCCCGACACCTGCATCGGCTGCAAGCTCTGCTCCTGGGCCTGCCCCTACGGCGCGCGGGAATACGACTACGACGACGGGACGATGAAGAAATGCACTTTGTGCATCGACCGCATCTACAACGAAACGTTCGCGCCGGAGGACCGCATTCCGGCCTGCGTGCGCGCCTGCCCGACCGGCGCGCGCCACTTCGGCGACCTCGGCGACCCGACAAGCGCGGTGTCGCAGCTTGTGCAGGAGCGCGAAGGCTTCGACCTTTTGCCGGAGATGGACTACCGGCCGACCAACAAATACCTGCCGCCGCGGCCGCGCCGCGACAGCCAGTCGCCATCCACCGCACCCGCCACGGAGCCCGCGCTGCCCCGGAGCACGGGGTCGCTCGCCGACCAGTTCTTCGCCTGGGCCGACAAGACGCTGGCGCGCTGATCCTGACACATGCATCCCGCCTATTCGGTCATCATCTTCACCACGACGTCGGGCGCCGGCTACGGCCTGCTGATCGGGCTGGCGCTTGCACTGAGGCTCGGGATCGTGCCGCCCGACCCTCTGCTCGGGTTCTTCGGGCTCGGCGCGGCACTCGCCCTGGTCACGACGGGCTTGCTCACCTCCACCGCCCACCTCGGCCGCCCCGAACGCGCTTGGCGCGCGCTCTCGCAATGGCGGTCATCGTGGCTGTCGCGCGAAGGCGTCGCCGCGATCGTCACCTACGTTCCGGCAGCCGTGCTCGGGCTCGGCTGGGTGTTCGGCGAGGTGATGCCGGGACAATTGGCCGTTGGCGCCAGCCTGTCCGTGCTTTGCGCGCTGGTCACGCTGTGGTGCACGGGAATGATCTACGCCTCGCTGCCGACCATCCGCGCCTGGGACCAGCCGCTGGTCGCGCCGATCTATATCGCGCTGGCGCTGGCAACAGGGAGCGTACTGCTGACATTGCTGCTCGCGGCCTTCGGCTATCCGCTTCGCGCGGCGGCGATGGCGAGCGTCGCGGCGCTGGCGCTGGGCTGGATCCTGAAGGCGCGTTATTGGATGGCCATCGATGCGGCGCCAAGAACCCACACGGCGGAAGCCGCGACCGGGCTTGGCCGCTTCGGCACGGTGCGTCCGCTCGACCCGCCGCACACGCAATCGAACTATGTCATGCGTGAAATGGGCTATCAGGTGGCGCGACGACACGCGACGAAGCTTCGCCGCATCGCGGCCGTCCTGCTGTTCGCTGTGCCGATGCTGGCGGCGCTGCTTCTGTTGCTCGATGGGTCGGCGCCGATCCAGATCGCCATCGCCGCGGTGTCAACGCTAAGCGCAGCGGCCGGGGTGCTCACCGAGCGCTGGTTATTCTTCGCCGAAGCCGAGCACGTCGTCGTGGTCTATTACCGCGGCGGCTCGGCGTAGCGCGTCCGCCGGTCAAAGGCTGGGCGCAACGACATCCAGCATTTCCGAATCGAACGGAATCTTCATCGTGCAGACCAGGCCGGACGGGTGGTAGTCCAGCCGCGCCGCGCCCTGCAGTTCGGCGGCAACGCTGCCTTCGATGAAGCGTGAACCGAAGCCGTGCCGGGTGGGCGCCTCCACCACCGGGCCGTTTCGCTCGCGCCATTCGATCCGAAGCTGCGGCGGCGCCGAAGGCGGCCGCGTGATCGTCCACACCACCTCGATGCGGCCGGTGGGAATGGAGAGCGCGCCGTATTTCGAGGCGTTGGTGGTCAACTCATGCAGGGCGAGCGCAAGCGTCAGCGCCACGCGCGGCTTCACCGTGATGTCCTCGCCCTCGATGGTGATCTGATCCTGCGAGCGCGACAAGTAAGGTGCGGTGACGCCGGCAACGATGCCGCGCAGGTCCGCATTCCGCCAATGACGCCGCGTCAATTGATCGTGCGCGTGGCTGAGCGCGATCAATCGGCCCTCGAATGCCCTGCGGAACGCCTCCGGCGAATCGGTGCCGCGCGCGGTTTGGGTTGCCAGCGACTGCACGGTCGCCAGCGTGTTCTTGACGCGGTGATTGAGTTCGTCGATCAGGAGCTTCTGGCGCTCCTCCGCCTCCTTGCGCTCGGTGACGTCCTGCACCACCCGCACACCATAGAGGAAATTGCCCGCGGCATCGCGCACGGTCGACGACCGGACCGCGATCCAGATCACGCGGCCGTCCTTGCGGACGAAACGCTTCTCGATCGAATAAAAGCCGATATCGCCCGCCACCTGCCGGCGGTAAAGCTCCGCGTCCACGTCGCGATCGTCGGGGTGGGTGCGCCCGAACAGCCGCCACTTCAGCAGCTCTTCGCGGGTGCCGCCTGTCATCGAGCAGATCGCCTCGTTGACGCGCAGGAACAGGCCGTCGGCGTCGATTTCAACGATCCCGATCGCGGCGTGTTCGTAGGTTGCGTTCCAGCGCTCCTCCTGCTGGCGCAGATCCTGCCGGCTGCGGTCGAGCGCATCCGTCATCTGCTTGCGCTCGGTGATGTCCTGGAAGCAACTGATCGCGCCGATCAATTCGCCCTGCGCATCGAACAGCGGATCGACGTTGATGACAACGACGAGGCGCTTGCCGTTGGCGCGCTCGACCGTCACCTCCTCGTCGCGAATGCTTTTCCTGGTCCTGAGAACCTCGCCGAGCCGCGTGCGCGGCAGCTCGTCGCCCTTGACGTTGAAGAACCGGCATTGGGCGGTGAAGTGATCGTAGGTCTGTCCGGGATGCGGGACGCGATCCCACAACGCGGCGGCGCGGCGGTTGTACTGCACGATCCGGCCGGCGGAATCGCAGACGCAGGTGGCGATCGGCAAGTGCTCGAAAATCTCGTCAGCCGCCCGCAACGCCTGCTCCAGCGGCAACGAAAACACCGGCATGGAATAGGATTCGCTATCGATGTTGCGAGCCTGCGGATTCTGGCCGCCGCTGTGCCGTTCCATCAATGTCCCCAACCGGACCGCGCTTCATCCCGGCCGGCTTGCAGGCTGGCTTGGCACCGCCAGTGGCGGTATCCTGGTACGAAGCACAATGCCCATCGAGCGCAGTGCAGAGCTGACGATAGCATGAACAGCGCCCCATCGAACCTGGTAATGGGCTATAATCGGTCAAGTTCCATCGAATCAATGATCGCGCCCCAGACACCGACTCCCCCGGCCCCTTAAAGTCGAACGAATCCGATGAGTTCAGACGACGTGCTCCGCGCGCCCCTTCGGCGTCACCGGCCGTTTGCGCTCTATTGGGTGGCGCGCGTCTCCAGCACGGTCGCCCTGCAGATGCAGGCGGTGGCGGTGGCATGGCAGATGTACGATCTGACCCGCGACCCGCTCGATCTCGGCCTGGTCGGGCTGACGCAGTTCATCCCCGCGGCGTTATTCGTCCTGGTCGCGGGGCACGTCGCCGACCGTTACGACCGCCGCATCATCGTGCGCACCTGCCAGATGGTGGCGGCGCTGGCCTCCGCCACGCTCGCGATCGGCACTGCCGGCGGCTGGATGACGCGGGAAACGCTGCTCGCGGTGGTGTTCCTGACAGGCTCGGCGCGCGCCTTCGAGTCGACGACGCTGACCACACTGCTGCCCGGCATCGTACCCCTGGCGCTTCTGGCCCGCGCCACCGCGGCTGGATCGTCGGCGACGCAGGTCGCGGTGATCGGTGGGCCGGCGACCGGCGGGCTGCTTTATGCCGTGAGCCCGGTCCTGGTCTATTCGCTCTGCTGTGCGCTCTACCTCATGGCGAGCCTGCTCATCAGCCTGGTGAAGGCCGAACGCACGGCGACGTCGCGCGAGCCGCTGAGCGTCAAGGTCGTGCTCGCCGGTTTCGCTTACATGCGACGCAACCCGATCGTCCTTGGCGTCATCACGCTTGACCTGTTTGCGGTCATCCTCGGCGGCGTGTTCGCGCTGCTGCCTGTCTTCGCGCGCGACATCTTCGCCGCCGGCCCGTGGGGGCTTGGCCTGCTTCGCGCTTCGCCCGGCCTCGGCGCGCTGACGGCCGCGATCATCATGGCGCACCGCCCGCTGCGACGGAAGATCGGGCGCATCATGTTCAGCGCGGTGGCGATCTATGGCGTCGCCATCATCGCTTTCGCGTTGTCGCGGTCGTTCGTGCTTTCGATGGCCTTGCTCGCCATTCTCGGTGCAGCCGACATGACGAGCGTCGTCATCCGCATGACGCTGATCCAGCTCGAGACGCTGGTCGCCGGTCGCAACCGCCTCGAGAACATTGGCGCCACGGCGCTCGGCCACGCGCTGCA
>JAFKKQ010000185.1 GCA_017304505.1 Hyphomicrobiales bacterium
ATCACCGCCTGCAGCCGGAAAGACCTCTTGATGTTGCTAGGATGAAATAGGCAATCCCTCGCTCTCCTCGGCCGCAGGGTAGACTAATTGCGCAAACGCGCGGGCCCACCGAAATTATACTTAACTCAGCCGTCCCAAGGCGTTGCCTTGTAATAATCATGGACACGCTTATCGTTATCCCGTGACCATTGCCAATCATCGTTAGTGGCAAATTTCGGGGCGCGTTCCAGCTGATCTTTGGTGAAAGAGACGAGATAGCCACCAACATTGATATCGTATTTGAGAGTGCTCCAAGGCGTAGGATACAGGCCTTCGCCTATCCCTAAAATGCCACCATAGCTAACCACGGCGTAGGCAACCTTTCCGGACAGCTTGTCAATCATTAGTCGTTCGACAGAACCGATCTTCTTTCTATCGGCTCCATATACGGCAGTTCCCTCAACCGTATCGCTTCCAATGAGCGCGTGCTCAGACATTAAACCCTCCCCGTATGCAAAAGTTTGAAATCGAGGCCTCGTGCCCATAGATTGGACTCGCGATGGCCGTCGACGCGCAGGCTCCCTCTTCGCTCTGGACACCAGAATAGCGTAGACCTGGACGCCTGCAAGAGCTTGAGATTTTCCGGGCCCCTTTCGCGCGGCATCAGACGGCTAAAAATCATCGCCGTTCGATTGCAAAGCGACCAGGCCCACGGGCGAAAACGAGAAGTAGCCCGCCGACGATTGCCAAGTTCTTCATAAAATGAGTGTGCTGATTGAGCTGCTGCCGGTTTGGTGGACACCGAGATAGGGTGTTTCATGAAGCCGGAGGTCGCCATGCAGAGACGGAAATTCAGTCGCGAGTTCAAGCTTGAGGCGGTGAAGCTGATCAGGGACCGTGGAGTTTCGGTCGCGCAAGCAGCGCGCGATCTGGACGTGCATGAGAACGTGCTGCGCAAATGGGTGCGTGAGTTGGGTGCCGATCCTGCACAGGCCTTTCCCGGCCACGGACAGATGAAGCCTGAGCAGCAAGAGATTGTGTGCTTGCGCCGCGAGGTCGCCAAGCTCAAGGCCGAGAGGGATATCCTAAAAAACGCCGCAGCCTTCTTCGCGAGGGAAGCGACATGAAGTTCGTCTTCATCGCGAAGCACCGGAACGTCTGGCCGGTGGCATGGCTATGCAACGCACTGGGCATCTCCCGGTCGGGCTTCCACGCCTGGCTGAACCGGACGCCCAGCGCCAGATCCCGCAGCGACGAAGCGATCAGCGGGCGGATCAGAGCCAGCTTCGTCGCCAGCGATCGGACCTATGGGGCACGACGCGTTTGGCGCGACCTGCTTGCCGAGGGCATCGATTGTGGCCTGCACCGGGTCGAGCGCCTAATGCGCCTGCAGGCCTTGCGCGCCAGGCCGCGACGACGGCGTCTGCCGAAGGACGACGGTGATCGCCAGATCGCAACCCTGCCGTCCAATCTGCTGGACCGGCAGTTTGCGGCCGAGCGGCCGAACCAGAAGTGGATCGCCGACTTCACCTATGTCTGCACAGCTGAGGGGTGGCTGTATGTCTCTGCCGTGATCGACCTGTTCTCCCGGCGTGTCGTCGGCTGGTCGATGAGTGCCGGCATGACCGCCCAACTGGTTGCGGACGCTCTGCTGATGGCGGTCTGGCGCCGTGGCAAACCGGATGCTCTGATGCATCACTCTGATCGCGGCAGCCAATATGCCAGCGACCAGTTCCAGCGCTTGATGGCCGACAGCGGCATCACATGCAGCATGAGCCGGTCAGGCAACGTCTGGGACAATGCCGCCATGGAGAGCTTCTTCTCGTCGCTGAAAACCGCGCGCATCGCTCGAAAAATCTACCGCACCAGAAACGAGGCCAAGGCCGATGTGTTCGACTACATCGAGCGGTTCTACAACACGACCCGACGCCACTCGACAATCGGATACGTCAGCCCCGTTGAGCTCGAACGGAAGCTGGGTTTAGCTTAACTGGCTGTCCACCAAACCGGCAGCAGCTCAGACCCGGACCCGATAAGCGCGGGGACCGCGGGAGAAGCCGCACTGTGTGGCGGATCAAGCGCGGTGGTGGGGATGGCGGCGAACCCGCTCGGAGCCCACCAGGCTGGCGAGCTTTCGTCGGCTGAATGCCGACTGCACGTCGGCAAGTATGATGGGCGTGCCGGCGAACGACGGGCGTGAGTGTTGCCGGCACGCCCAAGGATCATCCTGTTTGGAGGCCATCTTGGCCGGCCAACTCGTCCCCGCTCGGCCCACCGACTGCTACGTATCTACGGGCAATACACCCTAGACCGCCCTATAGGTTCGGCAATTTGTCGTAGAATTCGATTTGCATTCGCATGGGGCCAAGCGGCTCGACGAAATGAGGCTGGTCGGGCAGCACGAGGCCGGGATGTCCGGGGTCCAGGATGGTGTCGCTATTACTGTCGAGCAAGCGATAGCGGACGCGTCCTTCAAGCACGCGTATGACGCCCCAGACGCCGGGCTTGGTGCGGTGTTCCCGACGCAGTCCAGCCGGCAATGTTGTTTCGTCAAACACGGGGGTGCGCTTGTAAGGATTAGCTTCGGGGGCGAGCGTCGTCACAGCACCGTCCGAAACTCGAAACCGGCCGGCGCGATCCACGAGGTCCACCATGTGGCCTGCCGCATGAACGGTCATTGGGTGCGGGGTAAAGCCAGGTCGGGGCGAAATATAGGTCGCCATTTCGCGCGCAATCTCGAGCTGTTTATCGGATGCTCCCGCAAGAAGTGCGATCACCAGGTTTTCAAGGGCAATCACGCGAACACGAAGCTGAACCAGTTCGGCATTGGTCAAATCTGGGACATCGGTGCGCGTCTCGTCTAACCTGGAGCCCTCCTGGGGCCCGTCCGGTCCTGCACCCCCCTCGTTGTCCCATCGCGAAAGTGCCTGTTCTCGCTGAGTGTAAAGGTTCGGAGATTCTGGAGTCGTGTTGGGCATCGGCTCATCCTGGTGAGAAAGGCAGGGTTCGGCTCCGTTTCATATAAGCTCTGCTGCGCGACAATCCTGCGATGGAGCCGCCAAAAAACCCGGCAAGAAAACTAGATCGGCATTCTATAGCCATAGAACTCATGATCTTCGTTGTATCCGCCCTGACCGGCGCCAAGATCAGCGAAGTCAGAAACGAACTCGATCGCCGCGATCCACTTCACCATCTTGAAGCCCAACTCGTTTTCGCAGCGTAACCGCAAGGGCGCGCCATGCAGCACGCTCACGGGCGCTCCATTCATCTCGTAAGCAAGAATCGTCAACTCATGGCGCATGTTCGAGATGCGGTGCACATCGTAATAGCGTCCGCCGTCGCTGCCGTCGGCCAGTGAGTAAAAGACCGCGTAGCGCGCTTCGGGCTTGGGACGAACGAGTTCGAGGATGTGGCGCATCGGTACGCCGCCCCATTTTGCGACGCCCGACCAGCCCTGGATGCAGAAATGCGTCGTGATCTGCTCCTGGCTCGGCATGGCCTTCAACTCGGCGTAGGAAAACACGCGAGGCGCCTCGACAAGGCCTCCGACCCTCAGGGCGTATGTCGAGAAGCCGTCCGCAACCAGGGCGTCAAATTCAGGAGAATTGGGCATCGTTCCGTTGGGCCAAAAGAACGGCGAGATGTCCTTTTCAGCGGATTGAGACTTGGGCCTCGCCGATCTTATGGACGAGACGTGCATACCGGATTGTGAAAGGCGAAGCGAGCCACCATGCCACCGCGAACAACGCCATCGCCGGAATGAATATCGCGAATCCACTCCAGGAGGTGTCCCGTACCCCGGCGAACATCATATTCAAATTGGCGCGCGCACCGGTAATGAAGACCAGAGTCACGTGCACCAGAATAAAAAGCAGGAACCACCACATCGCGAGGAAATGGATCGAGCGCGCGCGCTGACGATCCAGCATCCGCCCAAACCAGCCGAGCTTGTTTGAGATCGCAGGTCCCTGCATGAAGCCGGTTACGATTGAAACCGGCGCAGCGACGAAAACGGTGATGAAATAGGCGATCTGTTGCAGGCTGTTGTAACGGGTCCAGCTTTCCTCCACAGGGAAGGTCAAAGAGAGATACTGCAGGGCGGTCGAGGCCGCGTTCGGGAACACCTCCCAGGTTGTCGGCACCAGCCTCACCCACTGGCCGGACCAGAACAACAGCGCATAGACGACGACGCCGTTGACGATCCACAACAGTCCGAAGGAATAGTGCCACCAACGGGCGAGCCCGATGGAGTGCCGCGTGCCAGGGATGCCAAGCCAGCCTGGCAGCGTCACGGAGTCATCCTTGGCGGTCCAGACCCGCCCGGTCGGGACGGCTTTCTGAAAGCGAAACCACTCGGTCCCTGGCGTGCAGTCGCGCTTCCAATACAGGCGCGGATGGTCGGCCAGGACCTGGATGCCGGCGCGGATGCTGACTGCCATGAAGAGGAAGTTCAGGAAGTGCTGGATCCGTAGCCAGGCCGGAAAGCCAGCGGTGACCGTTGGCGCCGTTGGCGGCGCGCCGGGATAGCGCACCAGAAAATCTTGAACGGCGGGCAGTTCCCGCAGTCCCTGGGCCACTGCTACCGCGATGACCCCGAGCGTGAAACCGAGCGGTAGTACCCACAGGATATTGATCCAGCGCCGGCCGACCCTGATCCTCGGAACCGTGCCCTCCTGGGGAGGTAGCCAGTGGCTGAGCCGGACGCGGTCGTCCGCCGTGCTGAGCTTCGTCGCGAGAGGATCGTGTGGGATCGGAGCCGGGGGAGCACTCATAATCGCCTGCTTTCGGTCCAGTGGCGGCAGGGCTGAGGGGCGTGGTCGAGACATGCCGCTCTTTGCTTCCGAGCTGTTAGCCATTGAGCCTACGCTCGGAGGGGCCTAATGGCCATTATCAAGCGCCCGGTTGGACATGGTCGGCAAAGAGGGACTCACCAAAGCCGTTTCACCGTCGTTTCAGCGTTCAAGACTGAAAACCTTTTGGAGGTGGGAACGTTTCTCCGATGAGCCAGCATCTTCGTGGTGCCTAGAGACGCCAGGATAAGTTCTGTTATGCGCGAAGTGACTCGATCCGAGGAAATGAAGCGCGTACGGAAGGCGCCTCAGATGGGCGCCATGGGTTAGCGCGATGAAAAACCCGTTCTTCACAATCGGGCACTCCACTCGAACGGTCTCGGAGTTCGTCGACCTCTTGAGACCTCAAGAGGTCAGGCTAGTGGTCGATGTCAGAACGGTGACTCGCTCAAGGACCAATCCGCAATTCAATCGAGACACATTTCCCGGAAGCTTGGAACAGTTTCAGATCGGCTATGAGCATGTTCCCCAGCTTGGCGGCCTCCGGGGAAAGCAAAATTCAGAGTCATCCCAGAACATGTTTTGGACAAATCAGAGCTTTCGCAACTATGCGGACTATGCCCTTACCGAGGCTTTTCACACGGGCTTCGATCGACTGCTCGAGCTAGGAGCGGAGCGCCGATGCGTGATCATGTGCGCCGAGGCGGTCTGGTGGCGGTGTCATCGTCGCATCATCACCGACTATCTTATCGCCCATGGCGACACAGTTTTTCACATCATGTCCAAGGGGCGCTTGGAGCCGGCAAAAATGACCCCGGCCGCCAAGCCCGTTCGAGGCGGAGGGCTCATTTACGCAGCCGATGCGTGAACGGAAGTGATTATGTGGATGGGCTTGGCAGATCTCAGTGATACCCGACGCACATGACGTAGTCTCGCAGGAGCGATTCTTCATCCTTCGATTCCTGCAGAAGGAGCTGAAGCGCATCGCGCGCAGTGAGAACACCAATCGGATGAGCCTTGTCATCGGTGATCGGAACGTTCTTTAGTCCCCGTTCTTTCATTCTCGACCAGACATCACCCAGCCACTCGCCAGGGCGGCAAAGCACAACGTCACGCACCATCACGGAGGACGCTGCCGTTGTGCAACTGGCGCCCTGACAGCAGCTGATCTGGCCGACCACATCGGTTTTCGTAATAACTCCGACGAGCGCGCCATCTTGACCACAAACGACAATGAGATCCGTGCCGGCGCGGAGGAGCTTCGCCGCCTCTATCAGCGGCGCAGAGTCCGAGATTGTAACGAGCCGTTTGCCGGCACCGCCCAGTGCGCTCTCGACGAGCATCGCTCGCTCCTACCTCAATTGTACTGCAAAACGCAGTCACGCTGTGTACGTGCTCGTCGCTTTAGCCTGCGAATGCGATCTGCAGGGTTGCGATGATTCCCACCACTGCCAAAGCCACGCAGCCGAGGCGCACCGCGATCATGGCGGTGAACTTCTTCCACGTATGAAGATAGTCCTCGATGACCACCTGGAGACCGAGTGCCGTGTGATGGAACGCGGCGATCAGGAGCAGAATCATCAAAGCGGTGACGTAAGGCGTTTTCAGCCAAGCGATGAACGCGGCATGACTGCTGCCGGTATGCGCGATGAGCGCGGCTGCGAGCCAGAGCGTCAGCGGGACGAGCGCAATAGCTGAGACGCGCTCCGCCCACCAATGTCCGGAGCCCTCTTTGGCCGATCCGAGGCCGATCGCCCTGGCCAGCGGTGACTGTGTGTTTCGATGCTCCATTCGACTCTATTTCGTCATGAACAAACTGGCGGTCCAAGCCGCTGCGGTGAGAATCACACTCGCTCCCACCACGGCCCATCCCGAGGCGTAGATCGAGCGGAGCTCGAAGCCATGTACTGTGTCCCAGACCAAGTGCCGGATGCCCCCACAGAGATGCAGGAAGAAGGCAAAGGTGCCCCCGAACAGCACGACCTGCCCGATCCAGGATGCAATAACAGATTGCACCGCGTCGTAGGCCCGCGGCCCGGCCGCCGCCGCGACCAGCCACACGACCAGCACGACCGCGCAGCCGCTCAACAGCACTCCGGTAATCCGGTTGGCGATCGATAGGACGGAAGTGAGTTGCGGTCGATAGATCTGAATGTGAGGGGAGAGCGGTCTTGACCGCCTTGGCGTGGAGCTGGGCATCGTGATCTGATCCTCGGGCCGTCAACTCCGACGTTCAACGACTAATTTTTTGATCTCGGCGATCGCCTTTCCGGGGTTCAATCCCTTCGGGCACGTTCGGGTGCAATTGAGGATGGTATGGCACCGATACAGCCGAAACGGGTCCTCAAGAAGATCGAGGCGTTCTTCAGTCGCTTCGTCGCGGCTGTCAGCCAACCAGCGCTCAGCCTGGAGCAGCGCAGCAGGTCCGAGGAAGCGATCACCATTCCACCAATGGCTTGGACAGCCAGACGTGCAGCAGAAACAGAGAATGCACTCGTAGTAGCCATCGAGCCTGCTTCGCTCTGCGGACGATTGGAGCCGCTCCCCCTCCGGATCCGGTGTCTCGGATTGCAACCACGGCTGAATCATCTCGTATTGCGCGAACAGGTGCGTTTGGTCGGGGACGAGATCCTTGATGATTCTCATGTTTGTGAGCGGGTAGATTGTTGCCGGAGTGCTGAGGTCCGAAATGAACCTGGTGCAGGCCAGCCAGTTGGTGCCGTCCATGTTCATGGCGCAGGATCCGCAAACGCCCTCCCGGCAAGAGCGACGGAAAGTGAGGGTCGGGTCGACCTTGTTTTTGATCCAGATGAGGGCGTCGAGCACCATTGGGCCGCTGTCGTCGAGATCGACTTCGAAGGTATCGACCCGCGGATTCTCTGGAGTGTCGGGATCGTAGCGATAAATCTCGAAAGACTTGGTCCGGATTGCCCCTGCTGGAGCCGGCCATCTCTTTCCTGGCCCGATCCGAGAATCTCGGGCAATACCGAAATTGCGCGGTACCGGAAACCGCTTAAACAGCGTTGCGCGCGACACCTGATCCGAAGAAGCGATAATCATTTTACCTTCTCTTTAGCGCGCTCGCGGCATTTGGGGACCGTCTAGCCAGTCAGAAAGGAGAATGTCCGGTCTTCAGGTAGCGCGCGGACGTATTGAAGACCTTTTCGCGAGGGAACGCAAAGAGGCTGGATTGACCGGCCCCCACTAAGTGGTCCGATTGGAACGTTAGTTTAGAGATTGCATTTTGACTATCTCCTTTGGTGCTGGCCAGATGAGGGCCTCGGTTGCCGGCGGTCGATATCCCAGTGATGAGTGCGGGCGCACCGTGTTGTAGTGGCGGCGCCAGTTTTCGATCACGATCTGGGCCTCCTTCAATGTGTAGAAGATTTCGCCGTTGAGCAGTTCATCGCGCAGCTTGCCGTTGAAGCTCTCGCAATAGCCATTCTCCCACGGACTGCCCGGCTCGATATAAGCAGTCCTGGCTCCGACGGTGGCGATCCAATCCCGCAGCGCCTCGGCGACGAACTCAGGGCCATTGTCCGAACGTATGTGCGCAGGGATGCCCCGCGAGACGAACAGCTCGCAGAGTGCCTCGATGACATCGATCGCCTTGAGCTTCCGCGCGACACGGATGGCCAGGCTCTCGCGGCTGAACTCGTCGATGATGCACAACATCCGGAACGCCTTGCCATCGTGGGTGCGGTCAGCGACGAAGTCATAAGACCAGACATGGTTGGGTCGCTCCGGCCGCAAGACGGATGCACGAGCCGTCGTTGAGTCACAGACGCCCGCGTTTAGGCTGTTTGGCATGGACCTTCAGCCCCTCGCACCGCCAGATCCGCTCAACACGCTTTTTGTTCACCGTCCAGCCGGCTCTGCGAAGCAACGCCGTAATCCGGCGATATCCGTAGCGGCCATATTGGCGGGCAAGCTCGATGATGTCGGCGGTCAAAGCCGCCTCGTCATCGGGTGTCGTGGGGATCTTGCGTTGCGTCGATCGGTGTTGACCCAA
>JAFKKQ010000186.1 GCA_017304505.1 Hyphomicrobiales bacterium
TTGAGCGACGTGCCGCGTACGGGCTTGACCAGATAATTGGTGAAGCCGCTCTCCTTGAGAGCCGGCAGGCGGGGCCGATCGGTCGGGTTGACCAGCACGATCCGCCGCTCCGCGGCGTTGCGCGCCTGCTGGACCAGATGTTCGGTTTGCGCGCCGCCGAGCGCGTGATCGACGATGATCGCGTCCCACCGTTGCCGCGCGATCGCGGCGGCCGCAGTGTTTGCGTCGCAAAGCATCACGTCCGCCGCCCAGCGCATCAGCCGCCGCGCCATCAGCGATGCCGCGACGGTCGCGGGTGCGGCGATCAGGATTGCTTGGCCGCCGAGGTCGGGCGGCGCGGTGCCCGCACCGCCGCTGTCTTGCGCGGGCGGCAGCGGCACGGTTACGCGGAAGATGGAGCCGCGGCCGGGGGCGCTCTCGACCTCGATGCGGCCGTTCATGCTCTCGACCAGGCGGCGGGAAATCGCGAGGCCGAGGCCGGTGCCGCCGAATTTGCGGGCAAGGCTGCCGTCGCCCTGCTCGAACTCCTGGAAGATGCGCGCCCGATGGTCCGGCGCGATGCCGATGCCGGTGTCGTGCACGGCGAAGACGATATCGTCGCGGCCGTCGCCGGCCTCGACGGCGACTGCGACGCCGCCGGTCTCGGTGAACTTGATGGCGTTGCCGGCGAGGTTGAGCATCACCTGGCGCAGTCGCGCGGCGTCACCCAGGACACGCTCGGGCAGGCGCTCGTCGATGTCGGAGGCGATGTCGAGGCCCTTGGCCTGCGCACGGGGGCCCAGCAGTTCGATGACGTCTTCGACCAGCGTGCCGAGGGCGACAGGCTGCGCGGAAAGCTTGAGCTTGCCGGCTTCGATCTTGGTGAAGTCCAGCACTTCCTCGATCAGCGACAGCAGCGCGTCGCCCGAGGCCCTGGTCGCCTTGACGTAAGTTTGCTGTTCCGGTGTGAGCGGCGTGTCGCGCAACAGCTCGGCCATGCCCAGGATGCCGTTCAGCGGCGTGCGGATTTCGTGCGACACGGTGGCCAGGAACCGCGACTTGGCCTCGTTGGCGGCCTCGGCCGCATCGCGCGCTTCGGCCAGCGCCCGCTCGGCCTCCTTCATTTCCCAGATGCCGTCGGCCAGCTCCTTGCAGCGCGCCCTGGCGCGGCGCAGCTCCATGCTGAGCCGGCTGCCGCGCGACAGCACCATCAGCAACACGCCGCAACCCATCGAAAACAGTCCGCCCAGACCGAGCGCGAACGACGACGGATCGTAGACCGCTTCGTTGACACGCTGGATATACACGACGACGGCTACGGCTGTCGCGATCGCGCCGATGGTCATGAATGTCCAGCGCAACACGGTAAGCAGAAAGCGGCGCACGGCGCGATAGGGCCTGCGTGGTGTTTTTGTGACGGGGCGAACCTGCATCGAGCGTCTATCCCGGTTCCGCGAGGGGGCCGTTGCGCGAAGCCGCGCGACCGGAATCGCGAAGCGTATCGATGCCTGAATTGAGCGGCGGAGCCTTGCGATTCTCCTTCCGGCCGGACGCCGATCGGCAGGATGGTTGATGCCGCGCTAACGTGGTCGTTCGGATTTTAGCTTGCGCTCCGATAGCCGATTTCCGCTTTTCGGGATCACGATCCTAGCGGACGGTTTGGGCCGCCATCTGGCGATGGCCGCCGGCCTTCCATGCCGCCGCCAGCAGCGCCATCGCATCGCGTTGCGAGAATCGCACAGAACGAACGTAGAGCCTGTAATCCGCAGCATCCGCGTCGGTGGTCAAGGCGACCGTGACGTCAGGGCGGCGGGCGCCGGCATCCACCGTGACCGTGCGCACGCGCAACGACGGACCGCAGCCGGATTCCTCGTCGCTGCCGTCATCGACCAGCACGACGTCGGCGATCTCGGCGCGGTCGACCAGTTGCATGCGCAGATCGGGGCGCGCACTGTCGCCGGCGATCTTGATGCGGAAATCGGGCGTATCGGCGCCGGGCACGATCCGGTAGGACGCCGCCCCGCTTGTGAAGCAGGCGCTTTGCCGTGGCGCCAGCGCGCTGTACGCCGCGGCCGGGACTGCCACGATTGCGATCGCCGCGACGATTTTCTGAACCCGGTTCACCGCCGCAAGGCTACGCTGGCGTGATTACCAAGCTTTTAATTCAAATGATTCCGATGCGTCCGGCGGGGTCAGGCGGCGCGCCGGATCTCGTCGGTCAGTGCGCGATAGGACAACGCTTCGGCGAGATGCACGCGCCCGACCGTGTCGGCGCCATCGAGGTCGGCGAGCGTGCGCGCCACCCGCAGCACACGATGATAGCCGCGCGCGGAAAGATGCATGGCGTCGGCGGCGTCGCGCAGCAGGGCGAGGCCCGCGCCGTCGGGCCGCGCCACGTCTTCAAGCGCGCTCGCGGGCGCGGCCGCGTTGGTGTCGACGCGGGTCAGGCCCAGCGCGGCATAGCGTTCGGCCTGGATCGCGCGCGCCCGCGCCACTCGTGCTGCGACCTCTTTGCTGCCTTCGGCTGGCGGCGGCAGGATCAGATCGGCCGCGGTCACCGCCGGCACTTCGATGTGCAGATCGATGCGATCGAGCAGCGGTCCCGAAATCCGGGTCTGGTATTCGGCGGCGCAGCGCGTGTTCGGGCCGCGGCGGCAGGCGAAGCCCGGATCGTTGGCGCGCCCGCAGCGGCATGGATTCATCGCCGCCACCAGCATGAAACGCGCCGGATAAGTGACGCGGTGATTGGCCCGCGAGATCGAGACCTCGCCGGTCTCGAGCGGCTGACGCAAGGCGTCGAGCGCCTGCGCCTGGAATTCCGGCAGTTCGTCGAGGAATAGCACGCCGTGATGCGCGAGAGACACCTCGCCCGGCCTGGCGCGAAGCCCGCCGCCGACCAGTGCGGGCATCGAGGCGGAATGATGAGGGCTGCGGAACGGCCTCCGGTCGGTCAGCGCGCCGTTCTCGATCACGCCGGCGACGGAGGCGATCATCGACACTTCGAGCAGTTCGGCCGGTGTCAGCGTTGGCAGGATGGTCGGCAATCGCGCCGCCAGCATGGATTTGCCGGAGCCGGGCGGGCCGACCATCAAAAGGTTATGGCCGCCGGCGGCGGCCACTTCGAGCGCGCGCTTGGCGCTCTCCTGGCCTTTGATGTCGGCGAGGTCGATGGCCGGGCCGACCGTTTCCTCGCGGATGCCGGGTCGCGGCCGTGTGAGCACCTGCGTACCCTTGAAGTGATTGGCGAGTTGAATAAGCGAGGAGGCCGCAACGATCTCCATTTCGGGGCTCGCCCAAGCGGCCTCGGCGCCGCAGGCGGCGGGACAGATCAGACCTTCGGAGCGCGCGTTGGCGCCGATGGCGGCCGGCAGCGCGCCCGCCACAGCGGCAATCGAGCCGTCGAGGCCAAGCTCGCCCAGCACGGTGAAGCCCGACAAGGCGTCGGCCGGCACCGCGCCGATCGCCGCCATCAGGCCGAGCGCGATCGGCAAGTCATAGTGGCTGCCTTCTTTTGGCAGATCGGCCGGAGCGAGATTGATGGTGATGCGTCGCGCCGGCAGCGCCAGCCCCGAGGCGATCAGCGCCGCGCGCACGCGCTCTTTCGCTTCCGAGACGGCTTTGTCGGGCAGGCCGACGATGTTGAAGGCGGGCAGGCCCGGCGCGACCTGGACCTGTACGTCCACCGCGCGGGCCTCGATGCCTTCGAACGCCACCGTTGAGATGCGCTGGACCATGCTGTCCCCCGACCGCCTGGAACGGTAGCAGAGGAGGGGACAGCGTGGGGCTTATATACTTGACAAACCCCGAATCGGAGGTAGAATCGCAAATATGCTGATGAAATAAGGCTTTTTGCGATGTCTCTCCTGTCCAGAAAATACTTTCAGAACGAGAAGGCGGCCTTCGACCATTTGGAGTCGATTTTGTGGGCCGATGGGGTCGTTTGCCCGCACTGCGGCTCGGTCGATAGCGCTGGCAAGCTAGATGGGGTGAAGAACAAGAAGGGCGTGGTCCGGCTCGGCCTTTGGAAGTGTTATTCCAAGGGTTGCCGGAAGCAGTTCACGGTTCGGGTCGGCACTGTTTTTGAGTCGGCGCACATCCCGCTGCACAAGATGTTGCAGGCGGTCTACCTGATGTCCGCGAGCAAGAAGGGCATCAGCGCCCATCAACTGCACCGGACGCTAGAGATCACCTACAAGTCGGCGTGGTTCCTGGCGCACCGCATTCGCGAGGCCATGCGCGACGGCACGCTTGCCCCGATGGGCGGTCAGGGTGGTGTGGTCGAGATCGACGAAACGTTCATCGGTCGCCTAGACGGCATGCCGAAGGGCAAACAGGGCGGTTGGGCGCATAAAAACGTAGTTTTGACGCTGGTTGAGCGTGGCGGTTCGGCGCGGTCGTTTCATATCGGCAGCACGTCGATGGCGGAAATCCTGCCTATCGTTCACACGAACGTCCGCCGCGAAAGCGCGGTTATGACGGACGAGGCGAGTTGGTATCGGTCGCTTGGCGCGCGCTATGTGAGCCACGATGCGGTCAATCACAAAGCCTATGAATGGGCGCGCGGTGGCGTCACGACGAACACGATTGAAGGTTATTTCTCGATCTTCAAACGCGGCATGAAGGGCGTCTATCAGCACTGCAAGGAAAAGCACTTGCACCGCTACCTTGCGGAGTTCGATTTCCGCTACAGCAACCGCGTTGCGCTTGGCGTGGATGACGCTGCGCGCACCGAACGCGCGTTGCAGGGCATCGTCGGCAAGCGGTTGACATACCGGGGGCCTGGTGAGTCCGCGAACTAAGGAACCCTTTAAGCACCCGAAATTTCACAAGAAATAGACTCTGCACAGATGTGCAAACTCTTGGTTGTGAATACGGGGCAAATCACTATATCTTGTGGGTGGCCCTGCTTCGGCCGAAGCCTCTAGTTTACTAGGGGTGCTCATGTAGGCAGTCGCGGGGCCACCTACTTATTTTCTCCTTCGATGTTTCTTTCCTCGCGTTCTATCCATCACGCTTTGGTACGGCTTGAAGCACCAGTGCCGATACGGCTGACGCCAACGTGAAATTCTGCCGTCTGGCTGACCGGTGGTGATGCCAATGTTGAAGCCCGGGTGTAGCGCACGGAGTCGCTTGTTGATGTATTTGTAGACACGCTCCT
>JAFKKQ010000187.1 GCA_017304505.1 Hyphomicrobiales bacterium
ACGCGCGCTGGACGGCTGCGTCAAGCAGCAGCGCCACGAACAGGATCAGGCCGGCATCGCGGTTCGCGCGGCACCTCCGCAGGCCCGAATCCGGATTGTCGATGTCGATAAAGACGATCTGCCACGCCAGATGCGCGGCGAAGGCCGCAAGACCGAGCGCGAAAACAAATCCCGCATGCGCAAAATAGCCAGCCAGCCCGATCAGGACCACCGCCGCGGTCGAGAACAGCACCAGCATCGGCTTGGTGTTCTCGGCAAACAGCAGCGCCGTCGATTTCAATCCGACCAGCGCGTCGTCTTCGCGATCCTGATGGGCATAGATGGTGTCGTAGTGGATCACCCACGCAATCGATCCGGCGTAGAGCAGCAACGCCGGAAGTTCCAGCGCCGCGCGGGCCGCGGCCCAGCCCATGAACGCGCCCCATGAAAATGCAAGGCCGAGGAAAATCTGCGGCCAATAGGTCACGCGCTTCATGAACGGATAGATCGCCACGACGCCGAGCGAGGCCATGCCGACCATGACGGCGAAGCGGTTGAACTGAAGCAGCACGACGAATGGGACGCGAGCGCGTGCGCTCGACGCGGCCGTCGATATCGCGATCGACCAGATCGTTCCAGGTGCAACCGGCGCCACGCATGACGATGGCGCCGATCAGCAGCAGCAGGATGTGCCAGGGGCTTGGCCCCCACGCGCCGTCCGCGACCGCAGCCAGCGCCGACGACCACCAGCACGGCAACAGCAGCAGCCACCAGCCGATCGGCCGGTCGAGACGGGTCAGCCGGAGATAAGGCCGCACCCACTGCGGCGCGCTGTTATCGACCCAGTTGCCGATGGCGTCGGCAACACGTCCGGTGGACGCATTCATCGCGAGAGGACGTTCCCCGTCAGCGTATCGAAGGTGCCGCGACCGGGCCTCCTCGCCGACTCGTCGTCGGCGATCAGCGGACCGCCGAGCGCATCGCTGAGAGTGGGCGCCGCGGCCGGGCCGGCCGCCGGAGCCGCGCTGCAAACCTGGTTGCGGATGCGGATCGTGTTGGCATGGCTGCCCTTGAGCTGCTTGATGATGTTCGGCGGCACGCCACACAGCGTGCGGTTCTTTTCAAGGAAAGTGAGCATCTTGGCCTCGCGGGCCGCGAAGGTCTTGAACAGCGGACACACCTGTTCGCGGGACACCTTTCTCTCGCCGGCGCTCTTGATCGCCTTGGCACCCTTTTCCACCTCCTCGCGGAGGCTGGGGAAGGTCGAACAGACCCTTTGCGCCTCGGAGGGACCGGCGCCGCCAGGCGCCGGCGCACCAAAGCCACCCTGCGCCGGCGCGCTAAACCCACCCTGTGGCGGCTGGCCGAAACCGCCCCGTGGGGCCGGACCAAACCCACCCTGCGGAGCCGGGCCGAACCCACCGGATACCGGCGCCGCTTGGCGCGCGCCTGGCGGTGGCGGAAATGCGGGATCTGAAGCTTGTTGCCCGCGGGCTCCGGGAGGCGGAGGAAATGCGGGGTCTTGGGCCTGCTGCCCCCGCGCTTGCCCCGGGGGTGGCGGGAACGCACCCGACGGCGTGGACTGACCGGGACCGGGCAGGAACTGAGCCGCCGCCGGCGAGACATCGCCAAGGCCGAGCAAGCATACGCCAGCCACCATCGCCCCAGCCAGGATTGCGCCCGCCGGCATTACACCGGACAAGATCGGACATCGGAGCAAGCGACGTGACGTCATTTCCTTCGGTCTCCAACCCAAATCACCGCCCCCGGCGAGCCGAACCCTGCGAACAGCCTTCCATATCAAGCTGGAAATTCAGGCGATAGGGCGGCATGAGGGCGCATAGCGGTTTCGTGACCGTCTCCCGGCCTCTGGCGCGTTCCCATCGGGCGCGGTAAGCCGTCAAAATCATACGGGATTGTCGCATTTGCCCCTATACGATTTCCGCAGCCCCCGGCTCCACGTCGCATCCGCGCTCGGCGCCGGAGCGGAGGCCCCGCTCGATAAATCGCAGGCGCATTACCTGCGCCATGTGCTGCGCCTCGGCTCCGGTGGCGAGGTTCTGGCCTTCAACGGCCGCGACGGCGAATGGCGCGCGACGCTTTCCGGCAGCGCCAGGCATCCGACCCTGACGATCGGTGAACAGACCCGCGAGCAGACCGCGCCGCGCGACCTGCATTACCTGTTCGCGCCGCTCAAGCATGAGCGCCTCGACTACATGGTGCAGAAGGCCGTCGAAATGGGCGTCTCGCGGCTGCAGCCGGTGCTGACTCAACACACCCAGGTCAAAAGGGTGAACGTCGAGCGCATGCGCGCCAACGCCATCGAAGCCGCCGAGCAATGCGGCGTTCTTTCCATTCCGGAGATCGGCGAACCCATGACGCTCGCGCGCGCACTCGCGGCACGCAAGCCCGACCGGCTGCTGGTGTTCTGCGACGAGGACGCCGAGGTCAAGGACCCGGTGCGCGTGCTGGTCGATGCACGGCAAAGCCCGGCCGCCGCGTTGCCGCTCACCATGTCCGGCTCAGACGGACCGCAACCGCTGGCGCTGCTGGTCGGCCCGGAGGGCGGCTTTGCCGAGGACGAACGCGCCGCGTTGCTCAAGCTGGCGAATATCGTGCGCCTGTCGCTCGGGCCCCGCATCCTGCGCGCCGACACGGCCGCGGTCGCCGCACTCACGCTGGTCCAGGCTGTGCTGGGCGATTGGCGGTAAAGCGCTATTTGCAGCAGCCATCTGCTTGCATCGGCGGACACTGGACCGAGCCATAGGAACAAAACACGCAGCATTCGCCGGGCTTCGGCTTAAGACGTTCATCACATCCCTTGCAAACATAAAAGAACTGGCAAGCATCCGTGGGCATGCGCTCGACCGCGCGATGGCCGCAACGGGGACATGTGATGACCGAATCCAATTGCACGATTATCGCACCGTCTCAGGCAGCGCGGGCCTCAGCACCAAGGCCAGCGGCAAGGTCATAAGACAACTCCCCGCCACTGTCATGACGGCAAACGGAACGCTGACCGCATCGCCGACCAGGCCGTAAAGCGCGGGCGCGAGCGCGCCGGACCCGATCGTGCCGGTGTAGAAGATCCCGAACGCGCGCGTGCGCTTGGCGGGCACGACCAGTTCCGGCACCGAGCCGTAAAGCACCGACGAGGTGCCGTTGAGCATGACGCCGATGACCGGCAACAGGATCAGCGCGGCTTCGAGCGGCAGCGGCAGCAACGCCAGAATGCCTGCCGTGCTCAACCCCTCGGTCAAGCACACGGTGGCGATCACGCCGAACCGGGCACCGAGGAAGGCGCAGACGAGTTTGCCCGCGGCGCCGCCGGCGAACACCAGAGTCAGCGCCATGCCCACGGTCGGCAGGCTGGCGCCCTTCGCGATCAGGACAAACGGCAGGAAGATGAGGAAGCCCATCCGGGTCGCGCTGTCGACCATGCCGATCGCAAGCAGCAGCGGGAAGCCGCGGCGGGGGACGCCGGCGCCGTTCGCCGCCGTGGCGACCTTCGCCCGTTTCGCCGGCTTATCGGCGTCGGCGGAGGGCGAACGCGGCGCCAGCCAGAAAATCGCCGCAGCCGCCGCAAAGCCAAATGCGCCAAGGATCGTCAATGTCGGCTGCCACGGCCAAACGACCAGCATCAGCGATGCAAGGGCAGGCAGCGACATCTTCCCGATGTCGCCGGCAAAGTTGTAGGTGCCCAGCGCCTTCAGCGAGCGCGGGCCGGCATAGGCGCGCGCCACCAGCGCGGACGCAAGCGGGTGCTGGGTGCTGGAGCCGAGGCCGCCGATCAGCAGCGCGACCACCAACGTCCAGAACCCGACACTGGCGCCCGCGACCAGATAACCGAGGCCCGATAACGCCGTGCCGGCCGCCAGCACCAGCGGCGCGCCGAACCGCTCCGCCAATAGCGTCGACGGAATCTGCAAGCCGGCCATCGTTCCGGCGAAGCATGTGCGCAGCAGGCCGAGCGCCGCATAGCCGATGGCGAACTCATGCTGCCAGATCGGCAGCATGACGTAGATCAGGTCGGTGTAGCCATCGTGCAGGGCGTGCGCGCCGCAGGCCACGCCCAGCGCACGGCGTTCGTCGGGCTTATTGATCGGTGCGTCCGATGAAGGACCGGCACGCGCTTCGCTCGTCACGCTCACGAAGCCTCCTTTGCAATCCCCCCACGACGTTCGACGAATGCCACGCTGACGAAAGAGATCACGGCTTCACCGGCCTGGTTGACCCCGGTGTTGCGGATCGAGATCAACCCCCAGGCGGGCCGGCTGTTGGAGACGCGCTTTTCGACGACCTCGGTCGCGTAGTCCACGGTATCGCCGACATAGACCGGTTTCAGCCACTTCAAGTCTCGGAAGCCCGGCGACGGCCCAAGCATCGCCACCGGCTCGCCGCGCGAACGCATCGCGGCATCCGCTGCGCGCTGATGCTCGACCATCAGCCGCATCCACGTTGCTGCGGTGTGCCAGCCCGAAGCGCAGAGCGCGCGGAAAGGCGAACGCGCCGCGGCCGCCTCGTCGAGGTGGAACGGCTGCGGATCGAACCGCCGCGCGAACGCCTTGATATCGTCCGCAGTGAAGGTGTGGCGGCCCAGCGCGATGCGCTCGCCGATGGCGATGTCCTCGAAGAATTTCATGGCGAACCGCCCACGCCCCCTTCTCCGCCGGCGAAAGCGGGGCTCGCCTGAAGGGCGCTCCTTCGTCCCATCATCAGCGAGGTGATCGAAATCATCGCACGCTGGTTGTCGCCGTTAAGCAGTTCGAACTGGAATTTCACCAGGCCCATGTCCGGCCGGCTCTTGGAGGCGCGGGTGTCCAGCACCGTGGCGCGGAACAAAACCTCCTCGTCGGGACGGATCGGCAAAAGCCACTTCACCTCGTCGACGCCGGGCGCGCCCATCGAGGTGGAATCGTGCACAAAGGCATCGACGGTCATCCGCATCACGATACAGCAGGCATACCAGCCTGACGCCGCAAGCCCGCCGAGCATACTCTCGCGCGCCGCCGCCTCGTCGATATGCATGGGCTGGGGGTCGAATTCGGCCGCAAATGCAACCATTTCGTCGCGCGGCAAGCGGCGCGGACCGTGCTCGAACACCCGGCCGACGGCGAAGTCTTCCCAATACAACCGAGGCACCGGAGCGATATCCCCGAAGAAGAAACCTTCCCTTAAGACTGTGCCGCCATTGACGTCAACCGGACGGGCAACCTTCGATCCCAACCGCGGGGGGCCGGGGACAGCCACAATATCGGCGAGAATCGGACATCATTGTTCCGTCTGGCTCGTTCGACCGTTTACGGCTATCCGCCGCCAAGAGGACCTTTTTGATGTTCAATATCAGCGACCTGTTTCAATGGGAACGCTTTGTCACGCCCTCGATCATCAAGCTGTTTTTCTGGCTGGCGATCGTCATCATCATCTTGTTCGGCCTTTCCGGCCTGGCGGCAGCCATCCAGATGATTGCGACGAGCCCCGGCGCGGGCGCGATCATGGTGGTCACCACCCTGCTCGGCGTCGTGGTGGGCATCCTGTTCGCGCGGATCGTGGCGGAGTTCGTCCTGATCGTGTTCCGCATCAACGAGCATCTGGGCGTCATCCTCAACCGCGGCGAGATGTGAGGCGCCCAGCCAAGC
>JAFKKQ010000188.1 GCA_017304505.1 Hyphomicrobiales bacterium
CAACCGGCCGGCCTTGTGCCATCAGCACATCGACCTGCCGAAGCTTCGCCACGATCTCTTCAGCTGTATGCCGCTTCCTCGCCATTGATCTCATCCTCCATGGTCAAAACATACTTCAGGGAGGACCACTTCAAAGGGGGCAGATCAATCAAACTGCTAGGCAAGAAGTAACTGGGCTCATTGTAAACAAGCGAGTTAATGTTAAACGTCAACTGGTGCGAGAGGTAAGAGCCATGCTCCATGCTTGGAGAAAATTTGGCTTGCTCGCAGCTTCAGCCGCACATGAAAAAGATTATGGCGGGAAATCCGATTTTGAATCACAATTGCGTGGGAAAATAGAGTTCATTGGTCAGATCCGAGGACGCCTGGATGAATTATTTCGGCGCTTAGCCAGTCAATTCAACTCACTCGTATCGTCAGGATACATCCGAGTTATCCCCTCACCGGATGAGATTGCCAAGCACGCAACTTGGATTATCGAGAGTGATAATGATGAACAAGGTACTGCGTTCTTCTTACAAGACTACGGGCTGGTGACATGTGCTCATTGCGTCGGCCCAAACCCTTATATTTGGCATCCTTACTTCCCATCAAAAAAGCATAACGTGAGTCTTATCTCTCAAGATAAACATCGGGACTTAGCTGTCTTAGATGTTCCAGCGAGTTTGGTTCGTCAACCACTGCAACTCTATGCGGGAGCACCGTTAAAGGATGGCACAGACATTACGCTTTGGGGATACCCTAACCATGGGCCGGGACGCACGATACGGGTAGAAGCGGGCAAGCTCCTTCGTACCTTTCCAAGTAGCGGAGTTTCACACCTAGAAATCACACCAAAAATTATTGCCGGAAACAGCGGAGGACCAGTGCTAAACTCAAAATTCGAGGTAGCCGGCATCGCAGTTAGAGGAATAAGCGGCTCGACGACTCTGTCTATCGCCGAATTCTTCGCTATTAACGCCGTTGAGTTGCACAATTGGCTTCCTATTGGCTCCGCCACGTCTGCAAGCGCTTCCTAACAATTCTAAATTACATGTTCCCACGACGACGATTTGGCAAACGAAATTCTAGTAAGCGTAGGATGGGTTGAGCGAAGCGAAACCCATCACCTTTGCGAACCGTCTCCGTGGGTTTCGCTTCGCTCAACCCACGCTACAATGCTCGTCGCCCCATCTTACACCCCCCACCATGCCCTCACCCATCCGCGACAACACCGCCCTCTCCCGCTTCGAGCTTGAAGCCGACGGCCATGTCGCCTTCGCCAACTACACGACCGCGCCCGGCGTCATTGCGCTGACGCACACCGAGGTGCCGCGCGCGATGCGCGAGGGCGGCGTCGGCACCAGGCTCGTGCTCGGCACGCTCGCGGACATTCGCGCGCGCGGCCTGAAGGTGCGGCCGCTGTGTTCGTTCGTGCGCCATGTCATCGCGCAGCACCCGGAGTTTGCCGATCTCGTCGCGTGATCGCGCCGGCGAAGAAGCGGGCGCGAAAGAAAACTGGTGGGACCGCGCGCTTGAGGACCGGAGGCTATTCGCCCTGCGTTGAAGCCATCTCCGCTCGTTCCCGCGGAAGCGGGAACCTGGTCTTGGCGAAAATGACTGGGTCCCCGCTTTCGCGGGGACGAACGGGCGATTCAACGCCGCGCCTTCGGACCTCATCCTGAGGAGCGCCATGCGTGCGCTTGCACCTCATGGCGCGTCTCACCATGAGGCCGAGAAGCGTAGCCCGGATTGAGCGCAGCGAAATCCGGGATTGTCCTCCCCGCGTTTCGCTTCGCTCAACACGGGCTACAAGCAGCGGCGTGCTGCGAAGGGACCGATGTTTGCCCTCCTCGCCGGATTGCCGTTTCCGCCCTTGACCTGACTATTTTCCTACTGTATATATTCCTAATCCTCGCTCGATGGAGGGCGTCTCCGGAGGCGTTCGAAGGCGGAGCGGGGAGCGGCGCCCGCGCTCCGTGCCTCGCACGCACGGCGCCCGGGCGGCGCTGGGGACCCGCCCGGGGACACTACGATCCCCCGCGACAGGTTCGCTGACGGACGGCAGCGGCGCTCTGCGAAAGCAGAACCGAGCCGCCGACGAAAAGCGCGACCCCGGCCGCCGAAAAGCGCCGCGACGGAGCGCCGGAGGGCGCCCGCGTGCTCCCCGAGAGCGCGCGGCCAACGACAAACCGGTGCGCCACCCGGCGCTCCGTCCCCCTCTCCCAAGCCTCGGACGAAAACCCGCCGCGAGAACGATGGAGCACGCCCGCATGACCGACACGCCCGGCAAGCCTTTCGAGAATCTGCAGACCGCGCCCGGCGCAGCCACGCGAAAACGCACGATCGATGCCGCATACCGCTGCGTCGCCAAGCTGATCGCCCGCATCGCCCGCGATCACGAGCGTTGCGGCAAGGCCGCCTGCGTCCGCTCGCGCCGCTGCCGCGGTTTCGCCTGCGCGCCAGGCAAGAGATGACGAGAGATGAAACGCAGTCGATGGAAGGGACGGGAAGCGCCGCGGCAAACTCCGCTCATTCCCGCGACGTGTGCCGGCCCTGCTCTACTTCGCGTTCAGATAATGCTTCTCCAAAAACGCGCTCCTGAATCGTTGCGGTGGCGTATCGCGGTCCGGCCGTCCTTCCGGCGTGAAGTCCATCAGATTCCAGTACGGCCACACCGTGTCGACGTGGTTCATCATCGACTCGGTGCCCCAGAAATGGAAAATCGCGCCGTCGCGCTTCTTGAAGACATGCATCACCGGCCATTGCATGTCGTCGCTGTCGCCCTGGCACATGTAGTCCGCCTGGAAGTTCGACTCGTATCCCGACAGCAGCGGGATCTGCGACCAGCCGCGCTCCCTGGCCCACGCCGCGATGCGTTCGGCCGGCGCCTTGGCGACGGCGGCGAAGGCTGCGTCCTGCGCGACCGAATACCAGGCGCGGTCGAAGCCATCCATCAGCGACGTGCAGGACGGGCACGGCTTGTCCCAGTTCGGGCCGAACATGAACGAGTAGAGCAGCAGCGTGTCCTTGTCGCCGAACAGTTCGGAGAACGTCACGCGCTCGCCGAGTTTCCTGTCCGGCTTCCGGCTGGCGTTGCCGCCGCCGGCCCATTGGAACACGTAGTCCTCTTTCAATGCGCCGCCGGGCGGCAGCTTGCGGCGCTTGTCCGCCACGGCTTTGGTCTTGGCGACAAGCTCCTGCTCGTCCCTGAGCAGGGCGTCGCGCGCATCGCGGTACGCTTGGCTTTCGTTGGGATATCGACGCTCGCTCATGGCCACCTCCTCGTTTCTGTGTGGCGTTCGTGTTCTGGCGTTCCTGCTGGCGGGAACAACACGCGGCGGGTTCCCAAGGTTGCGCGCCAGACCGGCTCTTGCTCGCTCCTTGACCTCTCGACTGCGGCGCTTGCGTCCTATTCGTGCTGCCGTTTGCGGCGACAGGATGAAATTCAGGTGCGGGCGCGCGCCGCGGGAAACCATTGGGCTCGCCCGGCGTTCGTGTTGCGCCATTTCATCAAACCTCCGGAGGCGTCACCGTGCGCGCAGTCCTGTCGGCCCTCGCCCTCGTTTCCTTCCTCGGCCTTGCGACGCCGGCCCTCGCCGAGGCCGGCTCCGGCCCCTCGATCTATCGCGCGCTGGCGACGGCGCGGGCATTCGGCGTCGTCGGCTTCAAGGAGATTCAATTTTCCGACGGCAAGTGGGAGATCGAAGGCCGCGATCCGCGCGGGCGGACGGTCAACATGCATATCGATGCGGTGACCGGCGCCTTGCTGCGGATGAACCGGGACTATTGATCGCTGCCGACAGGATCACCCGTCGAGGCGCAAGCCGGCCACCAAGAGCCGGCCATCGCGTCAGCCACATTGTCAGCACAATGTCGGTTCGCAATGACGCTTTATCCGACCAGGGAGAACGCCATGTCCGTTGCCCGTGTCACGGAAATCATTGCCAGCTCCAAGACCAGCTTCGAGGATGCCATCCAGAAAGGCGTCGCGCGCGCGGTCAAAACCTTGAAGAACGTCGAGGGCGCGTGGGTGAAGGAGCAGAAGATTGTCGTCGAGAACGGAAAGATTTCCGAATACCGCGTCGACCTGAAGGTCACGTTCATCCTGACCGAGTGACGCAAGCCTCAATCGCGACAAGACAGACCGAAAGACCGATCGAAGTGCGCCCCGCCGTTTCCAATGCGAACAGCGGGCGCGCCGTTGCCGGTTGCGCCCTGCCCCACAACCGCCTGGAAGGCTTCGTTTCGTTCGAGTTTAATAATGCGACCATTCGTAAACGCCGGCCCATTGGGAATCCGCATCCATGCGACTTGTCCTGCCAGTCTTTCTACCAGCCCTGGCATCCGCCATTCTGTTGGTCTGCTCCGCAGCCGGGGCCCGCGCCGTGAACGACAGCGACATCGAGACACTGATCTCGCATAAGCTCATGCCGGCGATGCTGGGCGAGGACAACATCGGCGGCGTCGCGGTCGCGGTCCGCATCGAGGGGCGCACGCTGTTCTTCAACCGCGGCGTTGCCGACATGACGAGCCGCCGGCCGATCACGTCGGACTCGCTGTTCAACATCGGCTCGGTGCGCAAATTGCTGGAGGCGACCATTCTGGCGCAGGCGGTGCAGCGCGGCGAATTGAAATTCGAAGACCCGGTGGCGAAATACGTCACCGAACTGCAGCGCGGCGGGGCGATCCGCAAGGTCACGCTCGGCCAGCTTGCCAGCCACACCTCCGGGCTGCTGCTGCCGACCGATCACCCGCCGTGGCCGACGAAGCATTACACGCTGGCCGACTTCATCCACGTGCTTAATGCCTGGATGCCGGAGCCGGGCCAAGCGCCCGGCCGTCAGCGCGTCTACACTCACGCCGGCTATGTGTTGCTGCAGCTTGCACTGGAACGCCGCTTAGGGATGCCGATCGGCAAACTGTTTGCGCAGCGCATGCTCGATCCGCTCGGCATGCACGAAACCGTCCTGCCGGAAAACCCGCATAACGGCACCCGCGCGCCGCTGCCCGGCGCCGTGCAGGGCTACGGCGAGGATGGCGAGCCGATCGGCGTTCCCGGCAATCAGCAGGGCTATTACGAGTTTCCAGGCACCGGCCAGTTGTTCTCCTCGGCCCGCGACCTCGCCGCG
>JAFKKQ010000547.1:0-830 GCA_017304505.1 Hyphomicrobiales bacterium
GATAGACCGCCAGCACGAGGATGGCTCCCACAACCACCTGCTGGTAGAACGAAGAAACCTTCACCACCAAGAGTCCACTGGCCAGGACGACGGGCAACAGCGACCCGACGATGCTGCCGCCGATCGAGGCGCGACCGCCGAAGAGGCTGGTCCCGCCGATCACCGCCGCCGCGATCGCCGCCAGGGCGTATTCGGTGCCGCCGCCGATGTTGGTGGTGCCGAAGCGGCAGACGATCAGGAATCCGGCAAGCCCGGCGAGCCCGCCCATCAGCGCGAAGAGCCGGATCAGCACCCAGTCGACGCTGATGCCACTGCGTTCCGCCGCTTCCCGCGAGGAACCGATCGCGAGGGTTCGGGACCCGAGGCGGGTGGTCCTCATCACGAACCAGAGCACCGCGCAGACGACGATCGCGACGACCATCGCCCAGGGCAGGATTTCGCCGATCGTCCCGGAGCCGAACGAGGTCTGCAGCTTGACCGGGATGCCGGCGAGGTTGACGCCGTTGGTCGCAACCAGCGTCAGGCCGGTGACGATGCCGCCCGTGCCGAGGGTCGTGATCAGGGCGTTGACATGCAGTTTCGTCACGATCAGGCCGTTGATCGCCCCGAACAGCGTGCCGACCACGATCGCCGCCGCGGCCGCCGCCAGGCCCGCCAGGACGACCTTCGAGCCGGTCGATTCGACGCTCGCGATCGAGCCGATCACCTTCGCCGCGATCACCGAGCTCATCACCGTGTTGGCGCCGATCGACAGGTCGAGCTGGGCGGCGGCGAGCAAGAAGGTCATGCCGACTGCGAGCAGCAGCCCGACGGAGGCGTCGAGCGCCATC
>JAFKKQ010000547.1:839-1307 GCA_017304505.1 Hyphomicrobiales bacterium
CCCGAAGCCGATGAAGATCGCGATCACGATCAGGCCGATCCAGAAGGCGGTCGAGCGGGTCCGGAGCAGCTGCAACGGGTCCAGCTGCTGACGCTCCGCGACGGCTCCGCCGTCGGCGGCGGGCTGCCCCGCCTTCTCCTTCGGCAGGATCATCTTCACGACTCCTCCCCGCCGACCATGAGGTTCACGATCGTGCTGACGTCGACCTCGCCCGGCGTCAGCTCCGCTCCCACCCGCCCGTGTCGCATCACCACGATGCGGTCGGAGAATTCGAGCATGTGGGGAATGTCGTGACTGATCACGATCACCCCGAGGTTCTGCGCGGCGGCGGTGCGGATGACTTCGGTGGTGTGGCGGGTCTGGGTTGCCGCCAGGGCCGCCGTCGGCTCGTCCATCAGGATCGCGACCTTGGCCCAGGCAGCCGCCCGCGCCACCGCGATCGCCTGCCGCTGGCCGCCGGAAAGCTCC
>JAFKKQ010000189.1 GCA_017304505.1 Hyphomicrobiales bacterium
AGCGCAGCCCGCATCGAAGCCGGATTGGCGTTATAGCTCTCGTCGATCACGAGCACCTTTCCACCCGGCAGATCGAGCGTCAGCCGCTCGCCGCGCCCGCTCGGCGGGCTGAGCTTCGCCAATGCCAGCGCCGCAAGCGCAAGGTCAGCCCCGGCAAGCGAAGCCGCCGCCAGAACGGCGAGCGAGTTGAGGATGACATGGCGGCCCGGCGCGCCAAGCTTGTAGGTGACGTCGGCGCCCAGGATGCGCGCCTGCACGGTCGACGAGTCGGGCTGCAGCGCGAACTTGATGAGCCGCGCATCGGCCTTGGCGTGCTCACCGAACGACACGACGCACGCGACCCCGGCCGCCTTTGCCGCGCGCTCAAGCCGCGCGAAATGCGGATTGTCGCGGTTGATGACAGCCGCGCCACCCGGCTCGACGCCCTGGAAAATTTCCGCCTTGGCGTCGGCGATGGCTTCGACCGACGGAAAGAACTCGAGATGCACCGGCTCGACGGTGGTGACGATGGCGATGTGCGGACGCACCAGCTTCGTGAGCGGCGCGATCTCGCCGGCATGGTTCATGCCCATTTCGAGCACGGCGTAGCGCGCGCTCGAAGGGCACCGCGCCAGCGACAGCGGCACGCCCCAATGATTGTTGTAGGACGCCGCCGACGCATGGGTTTCGCCATCGGTCGAGAGCGCGAGCCGCAGCGCCTCCTTGGTGCCCGTCTTGCCGACCGAGCCGGTCACGCCGATGAATTGGGCGGCGCTGCGAGCGCGCGTGGCGCGCGCCAGCGCGATCAAACCGTCCAGGACATCGTTCACGGCAAGCAACGGCGCGTCGTTCGCAAACAGGTCGTGCTTGTCGCTGGCGACGACAGCCAGTCCCGCTCCGGCCTTCAGCGCCGCTTCGACGAAGTCGTGACCGTCGCGCGCATCGCCCTTGATGGCGAAGAACGCCTCACCGGGTGCAATGGTGCGGGTGTCGATGGAAAGCCCGGATACGCCTTGCGGCAGGGTGCCGTGGCGCGCGGCGCCCATCGCCTGCGCCATCGCCTCGACGGTCCAAAGCGGAGCACTCATGTCACCTTCTCCCCCAACGCCGCTTCGGCCTCGTCGTGATCGCTGAACGGCAGCACGCGGGTGCCGACGATCTGGCCCGTCTCATGACCCTTGCCCGCGATCAGCAGCACATCGCCCGGCTCCAGGCCCGCGACAGCCACACGGATCGCTTCGCGCCGGTCGCCGATTTCGACCGCGCCGGGCGCAGCAGCGAGAATCGCGGCGCGGATCGACGCGGGTTCTTCGCTGCGCGGATTGTCGTCGGTGACGATGACACGCTCCGCGCCTTTGGCCGCGATCGCACCCATCAGCGGGCGCTTGCCCTTGTCGCGGTCGCCGCCCGCGCCGAACACCACGACGACATTGCGCTTCGCATAAGGTCGCAACGCCTTGAGCGCCTGCTCCAGCGCGTCAGGCTTATGCGCATAATCCACGAACACCGGCGCGCCGTTGCGCGCTCCGACCAGATCGAGCCGCCCCTTGGCGCCCTTGAGCGACGACAGCGCGGCAAACACGTCGTCGGGTGCACCGCCGGTGGCGATGGCGAGTCCTGCCGCGACCAAAGCATTCTCGACCTGGAACGCGCCGACCAGCGGCAACCGCAAAGAATAGGTCTTGCCAGCGTGCGTCAGCGTGAGGCGCTGGGCAAAGCCGTCGATCGCAGCGCCGGTCAGGCGGATGCCCTCGCCGCTGCGTCCGACCGTCATCAGATTCAGCCGGCGCTTTTTCGCGGCCGCCACCACCGCGCCACTGTGTTCGTGATCGACGTCGATAACGGCCCATCCCCCGTCCGCCACCAGGTCTTCGAACAACCGAAGCTTGGCGGCGAGATAAGCCTCGACACTTGGATGATAATCGAGATGGTCGCGGCTGAGATTGGTGAAGCCTGCCGCCGCAATCCGCACGCCATCGAGCCGATGCTGGTCGAGACCGTGCGACGACGCCTCGATGGCGAGATGGGTGATCCCTTCCCGCGCCAGTTCATCCAGCGTGCGATGCAGGCCGACCGGATCGGGCGTGGTCAGCGAACCATAGACTTCGCGCCTGGGCGTCACCACGCCGACGGTGCCGACGCTTGCGGCCTCATGGCCGAGCGCCGCCCAAATCTGGCGGGTAAAGGCCACGACCGAAGTCTTGCCGCTGGTGCCGGTGACCGCCGCGATCACTTCCGGCTGCTGTGGATAAATCCGTGCGGCAGCCAGCGCCAGCACGTGACGGGCGTTGGCGACCTTGACGAAGGCCGCGTCGGAAAGTGGCCCCGGCGGCTCGCGTTCGGCGGCGACGGCCACCGCCCCGGCCGCGACCGCCTGGGCAGCGAAGGCCAGCCCGTCCGCCTTGGTTCCCGGCAGCGCGACGAAAAGATCGCCCGGCTTCACCGCGCGGCTGTCCGCCGTCACGCCGCCGATCTCGGTCCGGGCCAGGCGCGGATCGAGCGGGGCCACCCCTGCGAGAAGATCGGAAAGCGTCATAAGCCTCTGCGACGACCGGGTTTGCGGCTGTCATCGCCCGCGGAGGCGGACAATCGAGGATCCGCCGGGCACGAATCCCCACTCACTTTGATGGATACTGGATGCCCCGCTTTCGCCGGGCATGACAAGTCACATCACTGCCGGAGTTTGGCGAGAATAAGCTGATCGGCCGGCGGCAAGTCGAAGCGGGGGGGGATGCCGAGCATCGGAGCGATCCGGTTGATCACCCGACCGGCGGTCGGCACCGCGTTCCACCCCGAGGTGGTAAAGCCATGAGTCTCCGGCAGCGCCTGGGGCTCGTCGAGCATGATCAGCACCTGATAGCGCGGGTGGTCGGCCGGCAGGATGGCGGTCAAGGTGTTGAGCACCTTGGTCTTGGAGTAGCGGCCGTTGACCACCTTCTCCGAGGTGCCGGTCTTGCCGCCGACATAATAGCCTTCGACGTTGGCCTTGCGGGCGCTGCCCTTCTCGGCGTTGAGCCGCATCAGATAGCGCATCTTGATGCTGGTTTCCGGCTTGACCACTTGCTTGGCCAGCGCCAGGGCCTGTTCGCGGGTGCGTCTGAGGAACGTCGGCGGAATGAGCAGCCCGCCGTTGACCAGCGCGTTGATGCCCTCGACCGCCTGCAACGGCGCGACCGATAGCCCGTGGCCGAAGGCGATGGTCACGGTGTTGAGTTCGCCCCAGTGCTTGGGCACCAGCGGCTCGGCGCTCTCCGGCAGTTCGGTGCGCAGCCGGTCAAGCTGGCCCATCTTCTTCAGGAACGCCTTGTGGCGCTCGACACCCATTGCCAGCGCGATCCGCGCGGTGCCGATATTCGACGAGTAGGTGAAGATTTCCGGCACCGTGAGGAAACGACGCTGCGCGTGATAATCGTGAATGGTAAAGCGGCCATAGCGAAGCGGCACGCGCGCATCGAACGACGAGTTGAGCGTGATCCTGCCGGCGTCGAGCGCCATCGCAATGGTCAGCGCCTTGAACGTCGAGCCCAGTTCGAACACGCCGGTGGTCAGCCGATTGATGCGGGTCGGATCGTTGGCCTGCTTGGGATCGTTGGGATCGAAATCCGGCAACGAGACCATCGCGACGATCTCGCCGGTGTTGACGTCGGACACCAGCCCGGCCGCGGCTTTGACCTTGTACTTGGTGGCGGCGAAGATCAGTTCGTCGCGCAGCGCGTGCTGCACGCGCAGATCGACCGCAAGCTCGATCGGCTTCTGCAGCCGGTCGGTGGCAAGGCCCGCCATGTGCAGCGCCTGCAGGCCGTGGCCATCGACCCACTTCTCCATGCCGGCGATGCCCTGATTGTCGATGTTCACAAGACCGATCAGGTGGGACACCTCGGCGCGGTTCGGATAGACGCGCTTATTCTCCGAGAGGAAACCGACGCCGGGCAGTCCGAGCACCGCCGTCAGCAGTTCGGTCGCTTCGTCAACATCGATGATCTTGCGCGGCTCCGCAAACAGCGATGGCGCGCGAACGTCGGTGGCGAGGATCAGGCCGTTGCGGTCGAGGATATCCGGCCGCGCCGTGGCAACGGCGTCCTTGGTAACGCTGCGGCGGGTAAAATGACTCTCCGGCGCCACCGCGAACATGACGAGACGCGCGGCAATGACGGCGTAGACCACGGCAAATGCCAGGATGGCGAGGCCGACGCGCGCCCGCGCTTTGGCATCGCGATCGACGTTGCGCCCGTAGAGCAGCGTGCGCATGGCGCGCCGCCGCCACGGCTCGGCCGGCGCCGCAGCCGGCGCGGTCGGAACGGTCAGCGCATCCGCGTCCATCACACTCATCGTCGTTCCGTCTGGCTCAGCACACTACCGGTCAAGGGATTGAAATCCGGGCTGTTGATGACAGCCGCGATGGCATCGACCGGCGGCGGCTGCACGATCACCGGCGGACGCTCAGGCAGCCGGTCGAGCGGGTCGTATTGCGTCGCTTCGGCCGGCCGCAGCGTCAGGTGTCGCCGCACCAGGCCCTGGATACGCGCGGGATTGTCGAGCGTCGCCCATTCGGCGCGCAGCGCCGCGATCGCGTCGCGCTCGCGCCGGACGTCGCCGCGCATCTTGGCGACCCGCTCGGCGCGGAGTGTGGATTCGAACTTGATCTCGTAGACGTAAGCCGCCGCGACCACGAGTGAGGCCACCACGCAGACATTCAGGATGCGCAGGATCATTTTCATGGCTGTCTCACCACGGCGGCGAGCAAGGGCAACCGGGGCAGCAGCCCGGCCATGTCGGAATCCCGCGACGGCGCGTCGAGACGCTCGGCCGCCCGCAACTTGGCCGAGCGGGCGCGGGGATTGGCCGCGATCTCGGCGTCGTCCGGCGCGATGGGCCGGCGTGTCATCAGGCGGAAGGTCGGAGCTGGCGTTTCGACATCCGGCAAATGGCGCGACACGCCCACCGTGCCGCTGCGCTCGGCGAGAAACGTCTTGACGATGCGGTCCTCGAGCGAATGGAAGGTCACGACCACAAGCCGCCCCGACGGCTTCAGGATCCGCTCGGCGGCTGCCAGCGCCTCGGCAAGCTCGCCGAGTTCGTCGTTGACGAAGATGCGCAGCGCCTGGAACGTCCGCGTCGCCGGGTGGATGTCGCCCGGGCGGGACCGCACCACGCGCGCCACGATATCGGCCAGCGCCGCCGTGGTGCGGATCGGTGCGTCTGTGCGCGCGGCGACGATGGCGCGGGCCACGGCACGCGAACGGCGCTCCTCGCCAAGCTGAAAGATCATGTCGGCAAGTTCGCGCTCGGACGCGCGTGCGACCACATCAGCCGCGCTCGGCCCGTCCGCGCCCATGCGCATGTCCAGGGGGCCGTCATGCCGGAACGAGAAGCCACGCTCGGCCTGGTCGAGTTGCATCGACGACACGCCGAGATCGAGCACGACGCCGTCAACCTGCTCGTGACCGAATCGCCTCGCAACCTGATCGAGCGACGAGAACCGTTCTTCGACCAGCGTCAGCCGACCTTCCGCGGCAGCCACGAAATCGGCGCCCAGCGCCACGGCACTTTGATCGCGGTCGATGCCGATCACTTGCGTATCGGCCGCATTCAGAATCGCACGGCTGTAACCGCCCGCGCCGAACGTGCCGTCGATATAGATGCCGCCGTCGCGAAGATTGAGTTGCTCCAGCACCGGGCCCGCGAGCACGGGCACGTGGCGGGCCGAACCGGGCCCGGTCAGCCTCTGGCGCGCCGCCATCATCGCCCTGCCCCAGCCGGAATCTCCGCCCGTACGGCATCCGCCGCGGCGCTTGGCATCATGAAGCTTGGCGCAACGACGCCCGGCATTCCCCGGCATGCCCTGCTCAAGCCGACCATAGGTCTTGTCCTTCAACCACTTACGCCCGTCGTCTGGGGTTGCGTAAATCGACATGGGGAGCAATGGGCGCGAAAACCGTTGGGAGCGTGACGGTGCGAAAAGATCGAACCGTCCCGGCCCGATTAAACGGCCTTTAAGCTTAAGGAATCGTTTGCAAAGCCGTCGGTTCGCAATGCCGGCACGACGGCATTGTCGTGGTGCGATTTGCCTGCATTGCACCGGCGATCCGGTACGGCCGGTATCCCGATACGCAACCATTGTGCGCCGTCGGAGCGCTCAAGTGCGGCAACGCAGGCCAGCGCGTTCGCAATTTTACCGGAACATCGCCCCATCAGCGCGCGTTGTTGCGCCGAGGGGATTCCGTTTTCCCTAAGAAATTCAAGGAGGACTGCAATGCTGAAGACACGCCTCGTGAAGAAACTTCTGGTCACCACGGCTGTCACCGGCCTGATGATCGGAGCCGCGGCTGCGCAGAGCGCGCCACCGGCGGCCGCACCGGCTCCTGCAGCGAAGTCAACCGAGATGACAGCGCCTGCAGGCGCGATGAAGTTCGTCAACTCACAGCGGTCCGACCAGTATCTCGCGTCCAGCTTCAAAGGCACCGATGTCATGGGCGCTGACGATCAGAAGATCGGCGACGTGAGCGACATCCTGTTCGACAAGGACGGCAAGATCGAAGCCTATGTTGTGGGCGTCGGCGGCTTCCTTGGCATCGGCGCGAAGGACGTCGCGCTGGCGCCGAGCGCCTTCACGGTGGTGCCCGGCGACAAGTCGAAAAACGAGGCCGACAAGCTGAAGCTCACCATGACCAAGGACCAGCTCAAGCAAGCGGCGAACTTCGAGCCGTACAAGGCGCCAAGTTCGACCACCGGCATGGGCGGCACAGGCTCCGGCCCGGGCCGGCCGGCCCCTGCGATGCCTTCACGTTAAACCCGGAGTTTGTTGCGTAGCGTTGCGTCTCGCGTTCGGCTCAGGCTTCCGGGAAACCGGGCCTGAGCCGACTTTTTTGTTCCCTATCCCGATACCGCATTCCATCCATTAACATTCGTGCGGTATCATCACCCGTATGTCGTCCTTCGTGCCCGATTCCAGTGTTGTCGAGAGCGTTGAAGCGTCGCCGAACTTCGACGAGCGAACGGGCCTCGGGCGGCCGGACATGATCGTCCTGCATTACACCGGCATGCAGGTCGCGCACGATGCGCTCCACCGCCTGTGCGACCCGAAGGCGCGCGTTTCCGCGCACTACCTGGTGTTCGAGAACGGTGCGATCACGCAGCTCGTGCCCGAAGCCAAGCGTGCGTGGCACGCCGGCGTCTCGACCTGGAGCGGCGACACTGACATCAATTCGCGTTCGATCGGCATCGAGGTCGCCAATCCCGGCCACGACTTCGGCTACCCGGATTTTCCGACGCGGCAGATTGCCGCCACGATCACGCTGTGTCGCTCGATCCTCATGCGCAACATCATCCGCCCCGGCAACATCGTCGCGCATTCGGATGTGGCACCGACGCGCAAGCAGGATCCCGGCGAGAGGTTTCCCTGGAAGCGCTTGGCGCAATCGGGCGTGGGCCTCTGGGTCGAGCCGGTCGCGATCAAGGAAGGCCCGGCGCTCAAACCGGGCGACAGCGGCGAAAAGGTCACGGAACTGCAGAAGGCCCTGGCCGAGTATGGTTACGGCCTTGAGGCCACGGGGCACTATGACGACGCCACCAACGCGGTCGTCTGCGCCTTTCAGCGTCATTTCCGCCCGGCGCAAATCGACGGCGTCACCGACGTGTCGACACGGGAAACGCTGCGGAAGCTGCTGCTGGCCCGCGAACTGCAGGCGCTGCAAAACGACCAGAAATCGGCGGCCTCGGCCAACGCAAAGACCGATTCCCGGACGCACCACGCCCCCGCCTCGTAACCGCCGCCTCTTGACGGCCGACGCCCCGCACCCCATTGCCTAGCGCATCAGCCGGCCGGACGGCCGCTCCGGCAATCACCGAAAGGTGGCCGGGGAGGAAAGTCCGGGCTCCACGGACAAACGGTGCCGGATAACATCCGGCGGGGCGTCATCGCGAAAGCGGAGGAAGCTTCAGGGACAGTGCCACAGAGAACAGACCGCCGCGGCGCGTTGCGTATGGCCGAGGCAAGGGTGAAACGGTGCGGTAAGAGCGCACCGCGTTTTCCGGCAACGGAAACGGCACGGCAAACCCCACCGGGAGCAAGACCGAATAGGGACGGCAGCGGTCCGCCCTCGCGCAAGCGGGAACGGGTCCAGCCCTTGTCCGGGTCGCCGTCCGGGTAGGTTGCTTCAGGCGCCGGGCAACCGGCGTCGCAGAGGAATGGCCGTCACGCGCGGGGCATCCGCCCTGCGTTCGACAGAACCCGGCTTACAGGCCGTCTGATTGATTGGGGGCTCGGCGGCAACACTGCCGGGCCCCCGCCATTTTGGTACGCAGCCCGTGCTTCGACACACGGGCCTTCCGTGTAATAGGCTCCCGTGCCTATGACGGAACGCCGCCCCGCAATCTCATTCGACAACGTCTCCATCCATTACGGCGACGGCGGCCCGCCGGTGCTCGACCACGTCTCGCTCACGGTGCGCGAGCGCGAGTTCCTCGCCGTGGTCGGACCGTCCGGCTCCGGCAAGACAACGCTGTTAAGGGCTATCAACCGGCTGATCGACCCCAGCGACGGGATCGTCCTGGTCGAGGGGCGCGACGTGCGCGAACTGGATGCGGTCGCGCTCCGGCGCGGCATCGGCTACGTGTTCCAGGGCACCGGCCTGTTCCCGCACATGACGGTGGCCGAGAACATCGCCATCACCCCCAAGCTGCTCGGCTGGGATCGCGCGCGCATGGCGGCGCGCGTCGACGAATTGATCGAGCTGGTGCGCCTCGACCGCGGCAAGCACCGCGACCGCTTTCCGGCCCAGCTTTCGGGCGGCGAAGGCCAGCGCGTCGGCGTTGCCCGCGCGCTCGCCGCCGGCCCGCGAATCGTGCTGATGGACGAACCGTTCGGCGCGCTCGATCCGCTGACGCGCGACGCGTGGCCGACCGGATCGTGGTGGTGCGCGAGGGACGCATCGTTGCCGACGGCAGGCCGCAAGCGCTGATGAACGAGCCGCCCGACGACTACGTCCGCGAACTGATGGCGACGCCGCACCGTCAGGCCGAGCGCCTGCGTGCGCTGGACAATCCGGCGCCGAAGCCGCAATGAACGCACAACTTGTCGAAGCCTGGGCGCGGTTGCCGGCCTATCTTGGCGGCCATGTCGCCGTGAGCGTCACGGCGCTGCTGCTGGGTCTTGCGATCAGCCTGCCGCTCGCCCTTGTCTCGACGCGTCGGCCAGCGCTGCAGCGATTGCTGCTCGGCTTTGCCAGCCTGGTGCAGACGATCCCGAGCATTGCGTTGCTGGCGCTGTTCTATCCGCTGCTGCTCGGACTCTCGGCGGTGAGCGAGCACGCGTTCGGCGCCGGTTTTTCCGCGCTGGGTTTCGTTCCCTCGGTGCTGGCGCTGACGCTCTACAGCATGCTGCCGGTGCTGCGGAACACCGTCGCCGGATTGACCGGGATCGACCCCGCGATCCGCGAGGCGGCACTCGGCGTCGGCATGACACGGCGGCAATCGCTGTTCATGGTGGAATTGCCGCTGGCGCTGCCGATCATCATGGCCGGCGTCCGCACCGCCGCGATCTGGGTGATCGGCACCGCGACATTGTCGACCCCCATCGGCCAGACCAGCCTCGGCAACTACATCTTTACCGGGCTGCAGACGCAGAACTGGGTGTTCGTGCTGTTCGGTTGTCTCGCCGCCGCGGTGTTCGCGCTCGCGGTCGATCAACTGCTGGCGCTGATGGAAAACGGCCTGACCCGGCGCAAGCGCGGGCGGGTCATGGCGGGCGGCATCGGGCTTCTCTTGCTGACTGCAGCGGCGCTGGCACCGAACCTGTCGCAGGCGCGCGGCACCTATGTCATCGGCGCCAAGCCGTTCACCGAGCAGTACGTGCTCGCGGCCCTGATGCGGCAGCGGCTGCATGACGCCGGCCTGACGGCAACCGTGCGCGAGGGCCTGGGCTCCGCCGTGATCTTCAGTGCCCTCGCAGCGAACGAAATCGACATCTATGTCGATTATTCCGGCACGATCTGGGCCAACCAGATGCATCGCAACGATGTGCGGCCGCGCGCCGAGGTCCGCGCCGATGTCGCCCGATGGCTCGAACGCGAACATGGCATCACCATGCTCGGGGGCCTCGGCTTCGAGAACGCCTATGCGCTGGCGATGCCGCGCCAGCGGGCCGATGCGCTTGGCATCCGGACGATCGCCGACCTGGCGCGCCATGCGGCCGAACTGTCGATCGCCGGCGACTACGAATTCTTCGGCCGGCCGGAATGGCAAGCGATCCGCACGGCCTACGGCCTTGCGTTCCGCGAGCAGCAGCAGATGCAATCGGAGTTCATGTATCAGGCGGCGGCGCACGGCGATGTCGATGTGATCGCCGGATACACCAGCGACGGCCGGATCGCACAATACGACCTGGTCGTGCTGGATGATCCGAAGCACGTGATCCCCCCTTACGATGCGATGATCCTGATCTCGCCCCGACGAAAAGCGGACAAGGCGCTCATCGGCGCGTTGCGTCCGCTGGTCGATGCCATCGACGTAAACACGATGCGCGCCGCCAACCTGCGCGCCTCCCAGGGCGACAGCGCATTGCCGCGCGAAGCCGCGCGATGGATGTGGGGGGAGTTGGAGCGCAAACGCCCGACGACCGCGAAATGACAGTGGACCGGCGCCGTCGTTCCAGCATCGCGGAAAGGTTTACGTTATCCCGCAGCCTTGTCGCCGCGCCCGTTGGCGGGACCGCCTTTAAAGCTCAGCACATGCACACTGAAATAATTGTCGGGATCGGTCCACACCGCGAGCGGCGCCCAGCCGGCGCCACGCGCCAGCGCGCCGAAGGACTCGATCGTATATTTGTAGCTGCTCTCGGTGTGGATGGTCTCGCCGGCGCGGAAGTCGATGCACTCTCCGCACACCTTCACGCGCTGCCGCTTCAGGCTGGCGAGATGCATCTCGATGCGTGAACGCTCGCGGTTGAAGAAGGCGTGGTGCTCGAACAGGTCCCCTCTCGGTATGGTTCTATCATGCACTGCGCGCCGAGGGCGTGCCAATCATTTGCATCGATGGCAACAAGCATCGCGACTCCACTTCCAGCTGGGAGCGGACCTTCAGCACAAGACACAACGGTTCTGACCGCTACTTGCGATACACTTTTCATGCGTTGCAGGTCATTATTGCTTTTCTACTTCTGGGTGGTCTGCTATGCTGATTGTGGGGAGTTGGCAAGGATCTGCTGGCTTATGCGCAGGGCTTCGGGGGAATGGTTCAACGGTCGGTTGATGTCTATGATGAGCGGCGCGTAGCCACGTTGAGTGCGGAAATCGCGGCGGCGATAGATGCTGCGAGTTACGGCAGCGGCTCCAGCACCAAGACGGGCATCGTGCTGTGGGCGGCGGATAAGCTTGCGGCCTATGTGCCGGTGGAGATTTCCACGGAATTCCTCCACGCGCAGATGGCGGACCTGCGTGG
>JAFKKQ010000190.1:0-5039 GCA_017304505.1 Hyphomicrobiales bacterium
CAGGATCAGCCCGCTAACGAAGTTCGAAACGATCTTCTGCAGGCCGAAACCGATGCCGACGCCGACGGCGCCGCCGAATACGGCCAGAACGGAAAGGTCGATACCGACCGCGCTGAGCACGATAATCACGGCGATCGACATCACCGCGATGCGGACCAGCTTGCCGAGCAGAACCTGGACTGAGGGCGTCAGTTCGGTTGTGGCCTGCAGGCGGCGGTCGAGGAAATTGCTGATGGCTGCGCCGATCCATAATGCCACCAGGAGCAACACCGTTGTCTTGATGACCAGAAGAGGTGTCACGCGCAGGCCGCCGATGACGAGCGCCCGCGAATCGAGCGCGGCCACGGTGCCGTCCAGCAATCCCACGATGCTGAGCGCGGCAATGGTCCAGGCGGCGACTGCGACGACGCGATTGATAAGCGTGTTGCGGATCAGACAGGCCAGGACCGCGATCACGACCCAGGCAATCGCCAGATTGTTGGCGATGTGCAGGACGTAGGTGCGGGGATGCTCAGCCCATGTCTGGATGGCGGCCCGGTCGATGGTGTTCACCAGGATGAACACCAGCACCGGCACATTGCTGGCCAGCACGCGGACGATCTTGCGCGGATAGGGCGACCAGCCCATCGTCGCCGATGTCAGATCGAAGCGGCGGCGCCACAACGCGGCGACAGCCAGTGCGATCAGCGCAGAAACGAACACCGCACCCAACTGGATCGGCAGCCAGGCCGATGTCAGTTCGGTCCGCAGCGTTTCACGGACGGTCGTCGCCAGAGCTGCCGCGACGTCCTGCAGGCTGTCGGGGTCCATTCCCCACTCCAAGGGGCAATATCGGGCGGAAATATGTGATTCGAGCGTCGGTGCACAGATCCGCGACCGGTTTTGGTCAGCCTCGCTGCGTCAGCCGGAACCCGATCAGCACCACGGCAAGGCCGGTCAGTTGCAGGATGCTGGGCTGCTCCCCGAGCGCGATCCAGCCGATCAGCACGACGCACGGGGGGACCAGCGTCGGAAACACTGCGGCTCGTCCGGCGCCGAGCAGGATGACCGAGCGGGTGTAGAGGTAGATCGCGCCCGGCCCCGCCAGCAGGCCCTGGATGGTTCCCTGAAGCAGGTTCTCCCAGGGCCCGAGCGCCATGATGCGGTCGAAGCCGATCAGCGCCCAGTAGAATGGCAGGATCGCGAGCGAGACGACGCTCACGGCGACCATCGCCCGCGTCGCCGCGCGCCGCCACATGCGCAGCAACATACCGAAGGTCGCGAAGAAGCCGCCGGCCAGCACGAACAGCAGGTCGCCCGCGACGCCATGCGCGCCGATTGTCGTGACCGCCTCGCCGCCGATCACGGCAAGGCCGGCTACGATGGTCAGAGCCCCGATGGCGCGGCGGGCCGGCAGCCGCTCATGGAGGACGACGGTGGCGAGCACCAGGCCGATCAGCGCGGCGCAGGACGGCTGGATAATGCCGCCGTGGCCAAGCGGCACCAGCGTGAAACCCAGGTAGCTGAGCATGGCGATGCCGGGGCCGCCGAGGATCGTCAGCACGATGCCGCGGCCCCAGCCGATACCGTTGAGGTTGGCAAGCCCGTCGCGCCAGGCAAGCGGCAGCAGCATGAACCCCGACCAGATGCAGCGATGAAACACCAGGTCGGCCGGCGTGAACCCGATGTCGATGCCGTGCCGGGCGGCGACGAAGCCCGCCGCCCAGAACACCGCGGCACCGGCGCCGCAAGCGATTCCGATGGCGACCGGTGTGGCTGCGGCTGGTGGATTCATTCGGCTTTCCGCCGTCATGGCCGGGGCGTGGTGGGCAAGATGTGATGGCCGAGATGTGATGCCGGTAAGATGCTGCGCAGTCGAATGCAGACCCATACGCCGGCCGCCGCGCCTCTGCCAGTGGCACGGGGAGCGATGGGGCTTTTCGAACAGGCCGGCGATTGCCTAGGATCAAGCCAAATCAAGAACGCAAAACGTGAGGGAGTGAGCCGTGGCCAAGGACGCGAGCAAGATGCCGGGCAAGACCGGCAGCAAGGTCATCATCACCTGCGCGGTGACAGGGGCAATCCACACACCGACCATGTCGCCGCATCTGCCGATCACCCCGGACGAGATCGCCGCTGCCGCGATCGGTGCGGCGGAGGCCGGCGCTGCGATCATCCATCTGCACGCGCGCGATCCGAAGACGGGCAAGCCTGACCAGACACCCGAAGCCTTTGGCCGCTTCCTGCCGCGGATCAAGCAGCAGTCGAACTGCGTCATCAACCTGACGTCGGGCGGTTCGCCGACCATGCGGGTGGAGGAGCGCGCCAGGCCCGCCGCGACCTTCAAGCCGGAGGTTGCGAGCCTCAACATGGGCTCGATCAACTTCGCCCTCTACCCGATGCTCAACCGCTACAAGGACTTCAAATTCGATTGGGAGCGGCCCTATCTCGAAGGCACGCGCGATCTCGTGTTCCGCAACACCTTCCAGGACATCGAGTACGTCCTGAAGACCTGCTACGGCAACGACACCCGCTTCGAGTTCGAATGCTACGATGTGGCGCACCTCTACAATCTCGCGCATTTCCTGGAGCGCGGCCTGGTCAAGCCGCCGCTGTTCGTGCAGTCGGTGTTCGGCATCCTCGGCGGCATCGGCACCCACCCCGAGGATGTCATGACCATGCGCCGGACCGCCGACCGGCTGCTCGGCCGCGAGAACTATCGCTGGTCGGTGCTCGGTGCCGGCCGCGCGCAGATGCCGATCGCGGCGATGGCTGCGGCGATGGGCGGCAACGTCCGCGTCGGCCTTGAGGATTCGCTCTGGATCGGGCCGGGCAAGCTCGCCGAAAGCAATGCTCAGCAGGTCAGAAAGGCCCGACAGATCATCGAAGGGCTTGGGCTTGAGATCGCCAGCGCTGACGAGGCGCGCGAAATCCTTCAGCTCAAGGGTGGCGACAAGGTCGCGTTCTGACTGGCGGCCAGAGTGCCGCTGTCGCCGCAAGGCTGCTGAAATCGTTGAGCCGATTCCGATTTGGCGTTGCGCTCGGCAGGCCCTGCCCGTCATAAAGACGGGCAGGGCCTTGCGATGGAATCAGTTGACGCAGTCAGCATAACCATCCTCTTCGGTGCGATCCTGGTGCTGACCGGCATCATGTCGAGCCTGATCGCGCTTCGCTTCGGTGCCCCGCTGTTGCTGGTCTTCCTCCTGGTCGGTCTGCTGGCCGGCGAATCCGGCATCGGCGGCATCCACTTCGACGATGTCCGGTTGGCCTACACCGTCGGGTCGGTGGCACTTGGATTGATTCTGTTCGACGGCGGTCTTCGCACGCGGATCGCGACCTTTCGCAATGTGCTGGCGCCGGCCGGCCTATTGGCGACACTCGGTGTTCTGATCACCGCCACCCTGACGGCGCCGGCGGCAGCGTGGGCGCTGGGACTGACATGGAGCGAGTCGCTCCTGGTCGGCGCGGTCATGGCGTCGACCGACGCCGCGGCGGTGTTCTTCCTGCTTCATGCCAAGGGGCTTCGATTGCGCCCGCGCGTCAGTGCGACGCTGGAGGTGGAATCGGGCATCAACGACCCTTTTGCCATCTTCCTCACCATCATCCTGGTCGAGATTCTGTTTTCGGGCGAGCGATCGTGGGACGAGATCGCGCTCTACATGATCGAGAAGACGGTCCTGGGCGCGCTGTTCGGCTGGGCCGGCGGACGCGCCGTGGTGTTCGTGCTCAATCACCTGAATTTGCCGCAAGGCATGCACGCGCCGTTTGTCGCCACCGGTGCGCTGGTGACGTTCGGGCTTGCCGAGGCGCCGCACGGTTCGGGCTTCCTTGCGGTTTATATCGCGGGTCTTGTGGTCGGAAACCACAAGATCCGCGCCCACAGTTCGGTCGTGGTGTTCCTGGATGCCGCGACCTGGTTGGCGCAGATCGCCATGTTCGTGCTGCTTGGTTTGCTGGCGTCGCCGGACCGCTTGTCGCAGCGGTTGCTGCCGGCGCTGGCGATCGCGATGGCGCTGATGCTGATCGCACGGCCCGTGGCGGTGATGGTTTGTCTTGCGCCGTTCCGGTTCAGCATCCGTGAGAAGCTTTTCATCTCCTGGGTGGGCTTGCGCGGCGCGGTGTCGGTGTTCCTCGCCTCGATCCCGATGCTGGTCGGTCTGCCGGGCGCGCCGTTCTATTTCGATGTTGCCTTCGTCGTGGTGATGTTGTCGCTCGCGATCCAGGGGTGGACCATTGCGCCTGCGGCGAGGCTGCTGCGCATCGGCATGCCACGCACCGACGTCAACGCACGCCGGACCGAACTCGATCTGCCCGGCCAGTTGACCCAGGAGCTGGTGGGCTATCCGCTCGTCGCCGGCAGTCCGTATCTGCGCCGTGGCATCCGTCCGTCCTGGGCCAAGCTTACGCTGGTGGTGCGCGAGGGCCGTGTGCTGACACCGGAGGAAGCGGAGCCGGTTCGTGAGGGTGACCACGTCTACTTCCTGGCGCCCTCGGAACGCATGCAGGCGCTCGACCGGTTCTTTGCCGAGCGGCCGTCTCAGGTGTCCGCCGACGCCAACCTGATCGAGGATTTCTTCGTGCCGGGCGACGTGACGCTCGGCGCCCTGGCCGACATCTACGGACTCGCCATTCCGACGGATGAGGCGGCGATGCCGCTCGCGGATTATTTCGCTGCCTATTTCAAGCGCAACCCGCGTGCCGGCGACACCGTCCGGCTCGGTCCGGTGGTGCTGGTGGCGCACACCGTGACCGACGAGCGCGTGGTCACAATCGGCCTGCAACTGGCCGAGCCCGAACCGCAGCCGCGCACGCTCTGGGATCGGGTGAGGATTTTGGGTCGGCGGTTGTTGCGCCGGCTTTGGGCGCGGCTGCGCGAGCGGTTTAACTGACGGGGTGCTGCTTACGGCCGGTGGGGTGTTGAAGCTCCCAGTCCAGCAGTTCCAGCCCGCCGGCGGCCGCGACGCGGCCCTCATCGATCCGCACCACCTGCGAGCACAGGCGCTGAATCTCGCCGGCCTGGTGGCTGACATAGATCATCGGCACCCGGGCTTCGTCGCGCA
>JAFKKQ010000190.1:5050-8502 GCA_017304505.1 Hyphomicrobiales bacterium
CCGGCTCGTCGAGCAACAGGAGGCGGGGCTTCATCAGCAGCGCGCGGCCGAAGGCGACGCGCTGGCGCTCGCCGCCGGAGAGGTGTCCCGGCCGGCGCTTGAGCAGCGCGCCGATGTTGAGCATGTCGACGATGTGCTCGCGGTCGGTCGGATCGACCGATACGCGGCTCATCCACCGGCCATAATCGAGGTTCTGCGCGACCGTCATGTGCGGGAACAGCCGACCCTCCTGGAACACCGTGCCGATGCGGCGGCGGTGCGCCGGCACATTCACGCGGGTCGACGAGTCGAACAGCACATCATCGCCCAGCGCGATGCGGCCGCGATCCGGTTTCACCAGGCCGCCGATCATGCTGACAATGCTGGTCTTGCCGGAGCCCGATGGGCCGAACAGCGCGGTGGCGCCGGCTGTGGTTTCGAACGTCGCGGCGATGGAGAAGGTGCCGAGTCGCTTTTCGATGTCGACGCTCAGCATGTCATTCCCCGTGGTAGCGCATGCCGGCGCGGCGCGCGAACCACTCCGAGGCGATCAGCGCCACGAGCGCCAGCACAATGGCAACGACGACGAGCCGCATGGCCGCCGCGTCGCCGCCGGGAATCTGCGTGAAAGTGTAGATCGCAGCCGACAGCGTCTGCGTTTCGCCGGGAATGTTGGACACGAAGGTGATGGTGGCGCCGAATTCGCCCAGCGCCTTGGCGAAGCACAAAACCATGCCGGCGATGACTCCCGGCAATGCCAGCGGCAGTGTGACGGTGAAGAACATCCAGAGGGGGTTGGCACCGAGCGTCGATGCTGCGTCTTCAAGCCGGCGGTCGATCGCCTCGAACGACAGCCGGATGGCGCGCACCATCAGCGGAAAGCCCATGACCCCGCAGGCGAGCGCGGCTCCGGTCCAGCGGAACGAGAACACGATACCGAACGTGTTGTCGAGGAATGCGCCGATGACCCCCTTGCGGCCGAACGTGATCAAAAGCAGATAGCCGGTCACAACGGGCGGAAGCACCAGCGGCAGGTGGACAACGCCGTCGAGCAGCGCCTTGCCCCAGAAGTTCTTGCGTGCCAGCAGCCAGGCGACGACGAGGCCGAACGGCAGGGCGACGAAGGTCGCGACCACCGAAATCCGCAGCGACAATTCGACCGCGGTCCATTCCTCTGCGGAGAGCTCAAACACGCGGCACCATGAAGGATCGCATCGGGCAGGACCGGAGGCGACTCGCGGATTTCGTCTTCTCTCCGCTGCTTGCGGAGCGGGATCGGGGAAGGCGGTCCATCTTGCATGGCACCGTTAAGATTTCCCCTCCCGCCGCACGTGGGCCGGCCTCCCCCGTCCGCGGGGGAGGATCACCATCGGATGGCAGAGCTGAACTCACGGCGTCTATTTCGTCAGCACCGTGAAGCCGTACTTCTGGAAGACAGCCTTCGACGCCGCCGAGTGCAATGCATCGAGATACTTCTGTGCGCCGGGCTTGGCGTTGGCGGTCAGCGCCACCGGATAGACGATGGCCGGGTAGGATCCGTCCGGGAAGTGGCCGATGATCTTGGCGTTTGGCTCGATCTTCGCATCGGTTTCATAGACGATGCCAAGCGGGGCCTCGCCGCGCCCGACCAGCGCCAAGGCGGCGCGCACGTTCTCGGCCGGTGCCAGCTTTTTCTCGGCGGCGGCCCAGCTTCCGAGCTTCTCCAGTGCGGCCTTGGCATATTTTCCGGCCGGCACTGCGCGCACGTCGGCGACCGCGATGCGGCCGTCGCCGGCGAGTTTGGCGATGTCGAAACCCTGCTCGATCTTGACGTTGCTGAGCTTGGAATCCTTCGGCGCGATCAGGACCAGCTTGTTGCCGAGAAGGTTGAAGCGCGTTCCGGCCTTGATGAGCTTTTTCTTGTCCAGATAGTCCATCCAGGCGAGGTCGGCCGAGGCGAACACATCGGCCGGTGCACCCTGCTCGATCTGCTTGGCGAGCGCCGAACTGGCGGCGAGGCTGGCGGCAACCTTGATGCCGGTCGCCTTGGTGAAGGCGGCGTTGATGTCGTCGATCGCGTTCTTCATTGATGCGGCGGCAAACACCGTGATGGTCTTGTCCTGCGCGTGGGCCGGCGTCTGCGCCGGCAATGCGACAAGCAGTGCAAAAAGGGCAATAAGAGCGGTGCGTTTCAACATGGCGGTTCTCCTCGGGCGCCAAAGCGCCGAGCCAGGGGATCGGAAGGTGGATCGACCTGTCGGAATCGCCGTTCCGGACGTCGGTGGCGCACGCACGGGGCGCCACGGGTCGCTTCAAGGACTGTAGCAAGCCGGCGCAAGGGAGGTAAAGTCCAAGCGCGGAGGACACCATGACCGATGTGACGCAGCTTGAGGGCGAATACGACTACATCATCGCCGGCGCCGGCTCGGCCGGCTGCGTGCTGGCCAACCGGCTTTCGGCGGCCGGCAAGAGCCGCGTGCTCGTCCTCGAGGCCGGCGGCCGTGATAACTGGATCTGGTTTCACATTCCGGTCGGCTATCTGTTCGCGATCGGCAACCCGCGCTCGGACTGGATGTTCAAGACCGAGCCGGTGCCGGGTCTCAACGGGCGTGCGCTGAACTATCCGCGCGGCAAGGTGATCGGCGGCTCGTCGTCGATCAACGCCATGATCTATATGCGCGGACAGGCCGCCGATTACGACCATTGGCGGCAGCTCGGCCTCAAGGGCTGGGGCTGGGACGATGTGCTGCCGGTGTTCAAGAAGCACGAGCACCACTTTCTCGGCGCAAGCGAGCACCACGCCGTCGGCGGCGAATGGCGGATCGAGCACCCGCGCGTGCGCTGGGATTTGCTCGATGCCTTCCGCGCGGCCGCCGAGCAGGCCGGCATCCGCCGCATCATTGATTTCAACACCGGCGATAACGAAGGTTCGGCGCCCTATCACGTCAACCAGAAATTCGGCCGGCGCTGGTCGGCGGCGCGGGGCTTTCTCAAGCCGGCGCTCAAGCGCCCGAACCTGCGGCTCGAAACCGGCTGCCTGGTTGAGCGCGTGGAGTTCGACGGAAAGCGCGCGGTCGGCGTGCGCTTCCGGCAGAATGGCGTGAGCCGGATTGCACGCTGCCGCGGCGAGGTGATCCTGGCGGCGGGCGCCATCGGCTCGGTCCAGGCATTGCTCTTGTCCGGCGTCGGCCCCGCCGCGCAGCTTGCGCAGTTCGGCATTCCGGTGGTGCTGGACAAGTCCGGCGTCGGAGAGAACTTGCAGGATCACCTGCAGTTGCGGTTGATCTACAAGGTCACGGGCGTGAAAACGCTGAATGCGATGTATGCGTCGCCATTCGGCCGTGCACAGATTTTTCTCGATTATGCCTTGCGCCGCCGTGGCCCGCTGACGATGGCGCCATCGCAACTCGGCATCGTGACGCGCTCCGATCCGCACCGCGAGCGCGCCAACATCCAGTATCATGTGCAGCCCTTGTCCCTCGACCGCTTCGGCG
>JAFKKQ010000190.1:8519-12831 GCA_017304505.1 Hyphomicrobiales bacterium
CCGCTGCACACATTCCCTGCGTTTACCGCCAGCGTCGCCAATGTGCAGCCGACCAGCCGTGGGCACATCCGGCTGAAGTCGGCCGATCCTGCCGACGCACCGGCGATCCAGCCGAACTATCTCGCGACCGACGACGACCGGCGCGTTGCCGCCGATTCGATCCGCGTGACGCGGCGCATCGTCGAGCAGCCCGCGCTGAAAGCGTTTCAGCCGATCGAATATCTTCCGGGGGAGGCCGTCGGCGACGACAATGCCAGCTTGGCGAAGGCGGCCGGCGATATCGGCTCGACGATCTTCCATCCGGTCGGCACCGCCAGGATGGGGCGTGACAGCGATCCGATGGCGGTGGTGGACGAGCGGCTGCGCGTGCTCGGGCTTGAGCGCTTGCGCGTGATCGACGCCTCGGTGATGCCGACCATCACCTCCGGCAACACCAATTCGCCTACGATCATGATTGCGGAAAAGGGCGCCGCCATGATCCGCGAAGATACGCCGGCGGGCTGAGATGTCGCTTGTGCGCCAACCGTGCCGTGGAACCAGCCGTGGCACGGTCGGTTGATGTTGAATTGTGAAAGCGTGATCGGATGCCGCTGGCGAAAAAGCCTTTTGGATGGGCCAATTTAACCAAGCTGCTCCAGTCCGCCGTTTTACTGTTCCAGATCGTTTTACTGTCACAAACTGTCGGATAGCCGGTTGGTGGGAATGGAATTTCTTCTGCTGTTCGCGATTGGCTTTGTCGCGCAACTGGTCGATGGCGCGTTGGGCATGGCGTTCGGCGTGATCTCGACCACAGCGTTGCTGACGATGGGCATCCCGCCGGCGCACGCCAGCGCCATCGTTCACACCGCAGAAATTTTCACCACAGGCGCGTCGGCCGCCTCGCACGCCTATCATCGGAATGTCGATTGGTGGCTGGTGGTCCGGCTCGGCATCGCAGGTGTGTTGGGTGCGGTGCTCGGTGCTTGGATCTTGTCGAATGCCGATGCATCGTCGATCCGGCCGATCGTATCCGGCTACTTGCTTGTGATGGGCCTTTACATCCTGCTGAAGGCGGCACGACTGGCGCCGGCGCGTGCGATGCCCAACGCCTGGCCGGTTCCGGTCGGATTTGTCGCAGGTTTCCTGGATGCGAGCGGTGGCGGGGGCTGGGGGCCGGTCGCGACATCCTCGCTGGTCGGTGCGGGGCACGTGCCACGCAAGGCCATCGGTTCCGTCAACGCAGCCGAATTCTTTGTGACGGTTGCGGCGGCGACCACGTTTTTCGTGGAGCTGGGCGCGTCGCCGCTGCACAGCCTTGTCCCGTTGATCCTCGGTGGGGTGCTGGCGGCACCCATCGGCGGATGGGCGGTCAAGCGTTTGCCGGCGCGTGCGCTGATGGTGGCAGTCGGTTTGCTGATCGTCGCGCTATCGGTGTGGCAGTTGCTGCGCGCGTTGCGGTGGATTTAGCGCTACGGTGCCGCGAGGATTTGCCGACAAGCAGCCGGCAGCGCCGACATCAGGATCGGCTTGGATTTGACCGGCGGCTTGGGCTCGCGGACGGCCTTGCTGAACCACCAGTCGAGGTCCTTGCCGCAGCCCTCGTCGTGCGGCGGCGGTGTCTGGCTCTTGCAACCGGGGCTGTCGCTCGGGCAACCGATGCGGATGTGGAAGTGATAATTGTGGCCGGGCACCGGCCTGATTTTGTGCAGCCACGAGCGGTCGCCTTTGACGTCGCGGCAGAGTGCCTTTTTGATTGCGGGATTGGCGAGCACACGCTCGATACCCGGCTGCTGGGCCACCATTTTGTAAAGGGCGATGTAGGTCGGCGACCATACCTTCGGGTTGACGTCCATCCAGTCGTCGGCGACGACGTTGGTCGCCATCATCTCCTCGCGCTCTTTCCGGGTCAGCTCGCGATTGGGCATCGGCGTCAGCCAAATGTCGGCGTCGAGGCCAAGCTGATGACTCCAGTGGCCGGTGATCATCGGTCCACCGCGCGGCTGCGCCATGTCGCCGACAAGCAGCCCGTTCCAGCCGATGGACGGCGCCTTGTTGGCGATGCGCTCGATGGTGCGGATCAGGTTCGGATGGCCCCAATTGCGGTTGCGCGACAGCCGCATCACCTGCCACGTCGGCCCGTTGATCGGCAGCGCAACGCCGCCGGCCAGACATCCGTGCGTGTAGTAGCCGATGGAGCGGGCCGGCATTGCGGCCGGCGTGGTCTCACGGCCGAACAACTCCTTGGCCGGCGTGTGCGGATCGTCCGGGTGCGCGAGAACCGGAAGGGGCTTTGGTGTCAGCGTACCCAAATCCTGCGCGGCCGCGCCGCCGCATGCGATCGCGAGCGTGGCCGTGAGCAGGACTGCAAACTGAACCAAGCTTTGGCGATGCCAGACGGTCACTCGGATCGGGCGCATGCATTATTGTTATCCAAGCATGCGCCGGTCGGCAATTGGATCGGATCGGGTCTGCTCAGCCCGGTTGCCTTTAACCTTGATATTAACGCCGCTTGCGGGCTTTCGCCGCCTTGCGGACCGAGGCGGAGCGTGCGGCGGCCGGCCGGCTCGCCGATGCACGCCCGCCGATCAGGCCCCCCTTTCGCGAGGAGGCGTGACTTGTCTTCTTGCCGCGGCCGGAGCCGCTTCTCTTGCCGCCGTGCGATTCCTTGTTGACCGTGGCCCAGGCGCGCCGCGCCGCCTCGCGGCGGCCGACACCGCGTTTCTCGTAACCTTCCTCGATGTGTTCGGCCTTGCGCTTCTGCTTTCCGGTGTAACTCGACTTGTCGCCGCGCGGCATGACGATCTCCTTTGAACGAACCTCCCCTCGAGGTCGAACGCGCGCCGGTTGCGATGGTTCCTATGCGGTCGCGTGGTTGCCCGCGGTGTGTGACCTTGCGATAGACTGGTGTGAGGCAACAGAGCCGCGGGAGGACATCGACATGGCCGAGTACATGGAAAAGAGCGAGCAGCAGAAGAAGCGGGCGTACTCGCCTGCGGTCATCACCCAGGGCGGCAAGACGGTGTGGCTTGCCGGCCAGACCGCTACGCAGGATGAGCAGGGCAACGACATCGCCGGCAACTTCGAGGCGCAGGTGCGCACTATCTTTAGCCTGATGGACAAGACGCTGAAGCGCGCCGGCGGCAGCCTCGCCAACATGGTGACTATGACGGTGTTCATCACCGATCCGCGACTGGGCGACAAGTTTGTCGAGATGCGTGCGGGCTTTTTCCCGAGCGGCAATTTCCCTGCGAGTGCGCTGATCACGATCTCGCACCTGGCACGGCCGGGCATGCTGATCGAGATTCAGGGGATTGCGGTGATCGGCGGCTGAGGCAACGTCCGGTCAGACGTCCACTTTCAAAGCGGCAATGAAGGCTTCCTGCGGAATGTCGACCTTGCCGAACTGCCGCATCTTCTTCTTGCCCTTTTTCTGCTTCTCCAGAAGCTTGCGCTTGCGCGTGGCGTCGCCGCCGTAGCACTTGGCGGTGACGTCCTTGCGCAGCGCGCGCACGGTTTCGCGGGCGATGATCTTGCCGCCGATCGCGGCCTGGATCGGAACCTGGAACATGTGCGGCGGGATCAATTCCTTCAGCTTCTCCACCATCGCGCGGCCGCGGCTCTCGGCGCGGGTGCGATGCACCAGCATCGACAGCGCATCGACCGGGTCGTCGTTGACCAGGATCGACATCTTCACCAGGTCGGCCGGCTTGTAGTCGGTCAAATGATAGTCGAACGAGGCGTAGCCCTTCGACACCGACTTCAGCCGGTCGTAGAAATCGAACACCACCTCGTTGAGCGGAAGATTGTATTTCACCATGGCGCGAGCGCCGACGTAGGTCAGTTCGACCTGCTGGCCGCGGCGGTCCTGGCAGAGTTTGAGCACCGCGCCGAGATAATCGTCCGGCGTGAGAATCGTCGCCTCGATCCACGGCTCGTGGATTTCGAGGATCTTCATCACGTCCGGCATATCCGCGGGATTGTGGATGTCGATGGTGGTGCCGTCGCGCAGGTCCATCTTGTAGATGACCGACGGCGCGGTCGCGATCAGGTCGAGGTTGAATTCGCGCTCCAGCCGCTCCTGGATAATCTCCAGATGCAGGAGCCCGAGGAAGCCGCAGCGGAATCCGAAGCCGAGAGCGGCGCTGGTCTCCATCTCGTAGGAGAAGCTCGCGTCGTTCAGGCGCAGCTTGCCCATCGCCGCGCGAAGGTCCTCGAACTGCGCGGCATCGACGGGGAACAAGCCGCAGAACACCACGGGGATGGCGGGACGGAAGCCGGGCAGGGGCTCCGACACCGGCTTGCGCTCATCGGTGATGGTATCGCCGACGCGGGT